>DFBV01000213.1:1691-6720 GCA_002366755.1 Anaerolineales bacterium UBA3071 | reverse complement strand
AGTAGGGCCGCATCGTGAACGAGACACACCTTGTCGAGTATCTGTCGAGGGCCAGCGAACATTTTCCGGCTATGAACAACATCTATCGGCCGCAGTTGATGACCGTGGAGCACATCCGCGACGAGACGCCCGACGTGCGCACGCTGCGCCTGGCCTTTCAGGACAAAGCAGTGGGGGAGGAGTTCGCCTTCATTCCTGGCCAGTTTGGCGAATACTCCGTCTTCGGCAGGGGGGAGTGCGTTTTCGCCATCGCCAGTTCGCCCGCTGACCGTGGGCACGTGGAGTGCAGCTTCAAGCTGATGGGCAAGGTGACCACTGCACTCCGCGATGTGGAAATCGGGGACACCATCGGCTTTCGCGGCCCCTACGGCAACGGCTTCCCGCTGGACGAACTGCGCGGGCGAAACGTCTTCTTCGCCGGCGGCGGCATTGGCATGGCCGCGCTGCGGGCATTGATCGAATACTGCCTGCATCACCGCCAGGAGTTCAGACACATCACCATCCTCAACGGCGCACGCTCGGTGGCCGACCTGGTCTACAAAGAGGACATGGCGCGCTGGGCAGAGCAGCCCGATGTGGAGTTGGTACAGACGGTGGACCCCGGCGGTGAGACCGACGATTGGGACGGCGAGGTAGGCTTTGTGCCCACCATCATGGAGCAGATGGCACCGAAGCCCGATGACAGGGTAGCCATCACCTGCGGCCCGCCGATCATGATCAAGTTTGCCTTGCTGGCGCTGGAGAGGCTGGGCTTTCCCCCGGAACGGGTCATCACCACGCTGGAGAACAAGATGAAATGCGGGCTGGGCAAGTGCGGTCGCTGCAACGTCGGGCCTGTGTACGTTTGCAGGGACGGCCCTGTCTTCACGGCCGCGCAGTTGCAGAACCTGCCCAAGGACTTCTAGACAATGGCAGATCGGTAGATTGGTAGATTGGTAGGGGGATAGGCATGAGCGATAACGATGGAATGGGAGTGGGAGTGGACCGGATCGAATTCGACCACGATTGCTGCCAGAAGTACAGTCCCTTCGGCGTGCCTCCCGACGAGCTGAACGTGGAGCTGATCAAAAGGATGCACCCCACACGCAAGGCGCTGCGGGAGGATCGCTTGCCGCACATCTGGTGCTCGGGCTGCGGCATCGGCTCGGTGGTCAACGCCTTCGTCGCTGCTGTGGGAGACGTGGGACTCGACTGGAAGCAGGTCAGCGTGATCTCTGGCATCGGCTGCACGGGGCGAGTGTCAGGGTACATGGACACCGACAGCTTCCACACCACGCACGGGCGAGCCATCCCCTTCGCCATCGGCCTGGGCATAGCGCGGCCGGACATGAAGCTGGTCATCGTCAGCGGCGATGGCGATCTGCTCGCCATTGGTGGCAATCATCTCATCCACGCTGCCCGTCGCAACGCCAATCTGACCGTCATCTGTGTGAACAACTTCAACTACGGCATGACGGGCGGCCAGCACGGGCCGACCACACAGTTGACGGCACGGACGAAGACAACTCCCAAGGGCGCTGTGGAGTATCCCTTCAATCTGCCATTGCTGCTGAAGGCCTGCGGCGCCTCATACGTCGCCCGCTGGACGGCGCTGGAATTGGTGCGTTTGCGCCACTCCATCGCCGAGGCGCTGCAAAAGCCAGGCTTCACCTTTGTGGAAGTCATCGCTCCCTGCCCCACCAACTACGGCGGGCGCAACAAGTTCAGAGACGCCAAAGCAGAGATGGAGTACTTCCAGGAGAAGACGGTGATGTGGGACGGCGAACCGCTGGAAGAGATCGGGCTGGAGCTGCGCGGCGAGATCGTGGTCGGCACGTTCGTGGATCGGGAGCGGGAGACATTTCGAGAGCGGCTGCTGAAGTACTGGCCAGCGTGGCCGCCGCAGCCAGCCCCGCCCCAAGCGGGGCCAGAGGTGCCGGCTGCCGCCTCTTCAGCTTCGGAGGAAGTGGGACAGGGCCAACCAGCCAAGAGAGAAAAGTCCATTGACCGCCTGGAGGTGCGTATCGCCGGCGCCGGCGGTCAGGGTATCATGCTCGCGGGCAGACTGCTCGGCACGGCGGCTGCCGTCCACGAGCAACGGAACGCAGTCACTATCCCCTCCTACGGGCCGGAGTCTCGCGGCGGGGCCTCCAAATCGGACATCGTCATCTCCGACCAGCCCATCGAGTACCCCAGGGCAAGCGAGCCGGATGTGCTGATCATCGCCTTCCAGGAAGCTTATGACAAGTACAAGCAGCCGCGGGCTGCAGGCTGCACCCTGATCACCGAAGAAAACCTGATCAAGCTGGACGAAGAGGACGAGGGCCAAGCGGCGACCATCCCGGCCCTGGAGTGGGCAAAGGCGATGGGCGAGGAACGGGTGTTTAACATGATCATGATGGGTTTTGCGACAGCAATCACCGAAGTGGTGACCCCCGAAGCCATGCGGACAGCCATTCGCAACCTGGGGAAGATGACGGAACTGAACCTAGCGGCCTTTGAACGGGGATATGAATATGGCCTGGCTGAGCGGGCGAAGCAGGGCCAGCCCCGCCCCAAGCGGGGCCAGTAAGCGTTCTGTTGGAAGGTGGTGAATGATGGCCAGAGTACGGCTGTCGCGCGAACGGGTCAGAGGTGAACTGGTTCGCAAGATTGAGGAACTGAGCGGCCAGAACCTGTTGGCTTGTAATCAGTGTGGCAAGTGCTCGGCCGGGTGTCCAGCGGCTACGGTCATGGATTTGCTGCCCAACCAGGTGATCCGCTACGCCCAGTTCGGGTTGGAGCAGGTGCTGGAAGCAAAGAGCATCTGGATCTGCGCCTCTTGTCAGACGTGCTATGTCCGCTGTCCGCACGGTGTGGATCTGAGCCGGATCATGGAAGCGCTACGGGTCATTGCCCTGGAACAAGGGGACGACCACCTGCGCCCACAGGAACTCGATCCGGATGAGGTTGCTGACATGCCGCAACTGGCGGTCATTGCCGGCTTCCGCAAGTACACCATGATGGGGGGCTAGATGCCGATTCCCTACTACCCTGGCTGCACGCTTTCGACCAAGGCTCGCGGCTACGATGCCTCCGGGCGGGCAGTGGCGAAGGCGCTGGGGCTGGAGCTGGAAGAGCTCCAGGACTGGAACTGCTGTGGCGCTACGTTCCCGCTGGCGATGGACAATCTCCTGGCCATGACGGGGCCAACGCAGGTGCTGGTGCAAGCGCGTGCACACAGCGACCGGCTGGTCACCCTCTGCGCCATCTGCTACAATGTCCTCAAGCGCACCAACTACTTCTTGCAGAGCGACGCCGAAAAGCGTGATCGCATCAACTACTTCATTGAAGCGGACTACGCGGGCGACCTGCGGGTACAGCACTTCCTGGAGATCCTGCGGGACGAGTTAGGATTCGAGGCCCTGAAGCAACGAGTGGACGAGGCAAGGAAGGAGACAGGGAAGTCACTGGAAGGCCTGAGAGTTGCCCCCTACTACGGTTGCCTGCTACTGCGTCCAGAGAAGGAACTGCAACTGGACAACGCTGAGGATCCCCGCATTCTGGAGGATTTGCTCCAGGCAATAGGCTGCGATCCGGTGGACTTCTCCCATCGCGTCGAATGCTGCGGCTCCTATCTGCTGGTCACCTCGCCCGATCTGGCAGCTGATATGTCCTACGCGGTGCTGCAGTCAGCAGCCCACAACGGTGCACACTTGCTGGTGACCGCATGCCCACTGTGCCAGTACAATCTGGACCACAAGCAAGCAGAGATGGCTCGTCAGCATCCAGGCTTCAAGCCGCTGCCCGTGCTCTACTTCACCCAGTTGATGGGCCTGGCCCTGGGACTGAACAGCGACGACTGGGGTTGGGAGTTGCACTATGTGGATCCGCGGCCGGTGCTAGCCGGTCACGGGTTATGATGGTTTTCAACCTGATCGGTGACGAAGGACGAACGACGAAGGACAAACACCGCACAGATCGGTCGTTGATCATTTGTCCTTCGTCGAATGGTGTTGGAGGCGAGAGATGAGCGAAGAACTCGTGCCCGTTTTCATCATGGGCAAGCGCTACGACGTGCCGCCCAGTCTGACCATCATGAAGGCCATGGAGTATGCTGGCTATCAACTGATACGAGGCGTTGGTTGCCGGGGCGGCTTCTGCGGCGCCTGCGGCACCGTCTATCGGCTCAGGGACGACGACACGCTCTACTTCTGCCTGGCCTGCCAGACGGTGGTACAGCCCCACATGTACCTGGTGCAGATCCCCTTCTTCCCTGCACAACGGGCCGAATACGACCTCAGCAAGCTGGTACCCCGCCCTGAGCAGCTCTTCAGCCTGTATCCCGAGTTGCTCCGCTGCCTGGGCTGCGGCACCTGCACCAAAGCCTGCCCGCAGGACCTGGACGTGAAGGGTTACATGGCGGCTGCCATGCGCGGCGACATCGCCCGCGTGGCCGACATGTCTTTCGACTGCATCATGTGCGGCCTGTGCGCGGCCCGCTGTCCGGTGGGCGAGGCCCAGTACAACATCGCCATTCTGTGCCGCAGGCTCTATGGCCGCTACCTGGCGCCCCGCTCGCAGCACCTGGAGGATCGGCTGGCGGAGATCAAAGCAGGCAAGTTCGACAAACCCCTGGAGGAATTGAAGAGCCTGGGAGTGGAGGAGTTGAAGGAGCGATACAAGGCGCGAGATATCGAGCCGAGGTGACCAGAGGTTTCAGGTTCAAGGGTTCCAGGTTTCAAGTTCGGGGTTCGGAGTTCGCGCTGAACAGCAAACTCCGAACGTGACTGGGAGCCGAGACAGGAGTTGAAGATGTCATACACAGCCGAAATGCGGGAATCGATCAAGAGCGTTGAAGCCTCGCGCTCGCAGCGGATGCAAGAGACACACCGACGGCTGACACCGGAGGAACAGCAAGAACTGCTGCGCCATTTCCACCCTGACTACCTGGTGGAAGGGATGCGCGAGCTGCGTGTGGGCCCCAACGCCGGCGACCGTACGCCCAACGAATTCGCCGACCTGTTGGAAGCCCGCAGTCGCGTTGATCCCCGCACCTTTGACCTGAGCA
>DFBV01000213.1:1042-1508 GCA_002366755.1 Anaerolineales bacterium UBA3071 | reverse complement strand
GACGTGATCGGCGGCGGACACTTTGCCAATATCCCCGAATTGGTGGAAGCATTGGTGCTGGATGCTCCTTTCGTCATCCAGTGGCTGGAGAGCCTGGGCTGTATGTTCGATAAGCAACCCGACGGTACCATGGTCGAAGCCCACGGCGGCGGCACGTCCCGCAAGCGGATGCACTCGGCCCGCGACTACAGCGGAGCGGAGATCATGCGCACCTTGCGGGACGAGGTGCGCAGCCGGCCCGGCATCCAGGTGCTGGAATTCGCCCCAGCCGTCGAATTGGTTCTGGATGACAAGGGCCAGGCAGCGGGTGCTATCCTCATGAACCTGGAAACCGGCGAGCACCTGCTGGTGCAGGCCAAGACGGTGATCCTCGCCACTGGCGGCGGCGGTCGCCTGCATTACCAGGGTTTTCCCACTACCAACCATCACGGCGCCACCGGGGATGGCGTGGTGATGGCCTACCGGG
>DFBV01000213.1:0-1003 GCA_002366755.1 Anaerolineales bacterium UBA3071 | reverse complement strand
ACGGAGAAGGTGCGCGGCCTGGGCGCGCAGGTGGTGAACGTCGAAGGTAAGCAGTTCGTCTACCCGCTGGAGACGCGCGACGTGGAGGCGGCGGCGCTCATCCGCGAGTGCAGTGAACGGGGCAACGGCGTCACCACTCCCACGGGCCAGCCAGGCGTGTGGCTCGATTCCCCGATGATCGAACTCCTCAAAGGGCCGGGCATCATCGAAAAGGCATTGCCGGCCATGGTGCGGCAGTTCAAACGCTTCGACATAGACATCACCATCGAACCCATGCTGGTCTACCCCACGCTGCATTATCAGAATGGCGGCGTCTTGATCAGGACTGATAGCTCGACGACGGTGCCCAATCTCTACAGCGCTGGCGAGGTCTCCGGCGGCGTGCACGGCCGCAACCGGCTGATGGGCAACTCCTTGCTGGAGATCACCGTCTACGGGCGGCGGGCGGGGCGAGCGGCAGCGTTGCGGGCCAAAGAAGTGAAACCGGGGCGGCTAACGCTGGATCACGTGGTGGCGTGGGAGAAGCAGTTGGCCGAGGCCGGACTGAGCCCCGAGACCTTCTCGCCCCTGTTGTTACCCGAATACACGCGCCACGAGCGCCAGGGAGAGCAGTCAGCGGAATAGCGGAAGTACGGAATCGGGATGGTTGTGGTTTGACAGCGGAGGCAAAGGTCGGTATAATTGCATCGTAATAGCCCCCGTGGTGGAATGGGTATACACAGCAGGTTGAGGGCCTGTGCCCGTATGGGCGTGCTGGTTCGAGTCCAGTCGGGGGCACCTCTCGGAGAAACTCGCCGAACCAGGCGGGTTTCTCCTTTTTTCTTGGGCCAACGGCCTCTCTTTGCGGTGACAGACGGTGCTCGACTGTTCGCTGCTGGCAGCAACGAGATAAGCACGAGCACGACACGCCCTTGACCCGCGTCGAGATCCATGGCAGAATGGCAGTGGGCGCACAGGTGCCCCTGTCCCACGCGCTCCACCCGCGCGGTGAACACCCTGTTTG
>DFBV01000255.1:14920-18785 GCA_002366755.1 Anaerolineales bacterium UBA3071 | reverse complement strand
GCACATAATTTTGAGACTATGTCCTTTCCCATGATCATCCAATACATCGCGAATTGGCAGGTGGGATTGCTTCGAGCAGTAGTGGGGGCACAGCTTGCCAACTCTCTGTGTGGGACTGTACGGTGTCCACGTCACCTCATGCGGTTGGTCCAACATACATGCCTCCATGGAGACGATTTCGATCTGCACAGCGCCCGCCCTCGCTCCTCGATGGCCAGTTTGCAGATATCTACCCCTGAACACGATACGCCGCCCCCTGCTTGCCCAGGAAGCGGCGCTCGTGTGCAACGTCCCTGCCACCTCCTGGGTGTGGTGAGTTGACAGTCGGGATCGCTGAGATCAGTCTCAGCAGTCCTCCCTCTTGCTTGGCGTGCAGGGTATCATCAACTCAATAACTCAATAGCAGATAGGGCTCCTCGACCAGATTCTTGATGCGCTGTAGGAAGCGGGCCGCTGGCGCGCCGTCCACCAGCCGGTGATCGAAGGTCAGGCTGAGCCACACTATCTGTTCACTTCTTCTGCCACTGTCTTTGCGCTATAGGGCGGTTCCAGGCCACGAGCGTAGGCGTGCCGGGATAGCTCCGATTGCGATACGCCAGCTTCGTCTGCAGCGGCGCCGAAAGTCATTCCCTTCTGCGCGTACCGCGCCAGCGCACGTTCGATTTTGAGTCCGCGCAGCCCACGCTCCAACAGGTCTGTGAGAAACTGTTGGCTGGCCGTGTTCAGTTCCTGCGCCAGCGAACCCGGAATGGTCAGGGTTATTGCTTCAGACGACATCACTCGCCTCCATGCAACCGTTTCTGGTTCGGCGGCCCTTCTTCCTTACCTAGCCAACGTGGATTGTATCATACCTCCACCGCTCGGTCAAGGACTGCCCAAACGTGAAAGAGCCAGGTTCTCCATGGAAAGAAGCGGTGCACCTGGGGGACCAGATGCACTGCTGGAGTATCCGGTAATCCGCTACGCCGAAGGTCATCCGTTGATCAACTCAACAACAGATACGGCTCCTCCACGAGCTGCTTGATACGCTGCAGGAATCTGGCCGCTGGCGCGCCGTCCACCAGCCGGTGATCGAAGGTCAGCATGGTCCATGGCCACGATGACAGCGTTCTCTCCCCCAGGAGACAGCCTGTCCAGACGGACGCCCCTTCCGGTCATAGCAGTTCTCGAAAGCCTCGGGATCATGGCTATCCCTCAATCTTCATTATCAACGGAAGGAACTGTGTTAGCGTCGCCGGCGTGGAAGTGGATGTCTCAGTGGGTGCCGCCGTTGACGTGTGCGTCGGTGTTCTAGTGGCGGTGAGCGTTGGTGTGTGCGTTGACGTCGCCGTCGGCGTGAGCTGGGGATTGGCAAGAACGCTCGCACTGCGCACGAAGCGGGGGGTGGACACCGTCGTCTATGGTCACCTCGTTGGTGTAGATGGTGTTGGGCGCGATGGGAGGTTCGGGGCCGTGTACGCTGAAGATGAACTTTCGAGACACACCGACGGCCAGCGTACCATCCCACTTGATGGCACTGGCGATGTCGTCCCACCAGATTCCGCCGAGTGCACTGCCCGCCTTGTATGGCAACGGAGGCACGTCGACCAGGGTGACGTACGCTTTGGTGGTGCCGTTGTTACGTAAGGTGATCACATACGTGATCTCCTGGAAGTAGTCCACCGTCTCAGGTGTGGCGCTCTTGCTGGAAGCCGAGAGGTCGGGGCCAACTAGCGGTTCAGAGGTAGGCGTTGCCGTTGCTGTGTAGGTTGGCGTCGGTGTGAGCGTCGGCGTTGACGCGTCTGACACCGTCGGCGTGGTGGTCGCCGTCGGAGTCACCGTTGGGGTGAGCGTGGGAGTTGGCGTATCAGTATCAAATGGTGTCGGCTTGCCAGTAGGCTGGAGCGTTGGTGTGGCGGTCGCCTTCGGACTCACCGTTGGGGTGGGCGTGGGAGTTGGCGTATCAGCATCAAATGGTGTCGGCGTGCCAGTAGGCGGGAGCGTTGGTGTGGGATAGGCGAGCTCATCCAGATGTTCCAAACAGTAGTCGCGATACACCTGTCCGGTGCTGGTGATCCAAAGCTCATCGCGATGGAAGAGGCCTCCATGGGAGTTGAAGTTGGTGGTCGTCCCTACGTCATCAAGACTGTACCACGTCCATCGCTGCACCAAGCGGCATTCGTCAGCGGGATAGCCCAGGTCACAGTCCTTGGTGTTGAACAGGTAGTCGAAGGTGCTCAGCATGAAAGCCTGAACGAGCTGCGCACTGTCCATGCTTTGCCCCTCGCATACAGGGTGTTTGTACAGGACACCGTATTCGGAGATGATTAGTGGCTTGTTCTGTTGTCCTCGCTCCTTCATCCATTGGCGGAGAGCCCGAATCTGGCTGTCAAAGATCTGCATGTCTATGTGAGTGCAGTCATCGTCGTAGAGGACGCCCGTCTGCGGATCACCGGGCAATCCTGGGGGGATGGCGGCACCGTAGCTGTTGGCATCTTCCTTGAAGATGAAGTTGTGGACATTCCAGACATCCACAGGCATGGGTTCTCCGTACAGATCCTGGTAGGTATCCCAAGCGATGGAGAGGTATTGCAAACGAAGAGGCGTGGCTTGGATCACGCCGCCAATGGCTACCTGGGCTGAAGCGTCAACGTCCTTGATCAGGTGATAGAGGTCGTGATAGGCTCGGGCGTATAGCTCGGGTACCATCTCATCCTGACCGCCACCAGGCCAATCGATACGGTCCATCTCATTGCCGATCATCCACAGCGAGCCCGGATTGAGCTGGGCAGCCTGGATGATGAAGCCGGCGCTGGGCCAGAAGAGATAGTCGTAGGGCTCGGCATAGGGACATTGTTCACGCGGGTAGAACCATCTGGCACCACAACTCAGCTTCTGATGCACGCGGACAGTCTGCACATACTCCATGTCGTTTGGTCGAGCAGGGCCCGAGCGCACCTTCCAGTCAGTGTAGAGACCGGCCTTCAGTGAGCGGATCTCAGGATAGCGGTAGATGGTCTCTCCCGACTTGCTGGCAAGGACATCATACCCCATACGCCAGCACAGAGATGAGCCGGCTTGCGTGGCTGTCTGCGCAGGCGCCACCAGGCGGTCCTGGATAGAGGCGTCGTCAAACCCGTTGGTGTCATCAGACACTGAGTTGGCGGGCACGGATCTGAAGGACGCAGAGCGGTCATCCGCAGGAATGGGAAGTAGGAAGCTGTGGTCATTGGCTTCGTTCGCGTGGGAAGCAGCACTGTCGTGATGCATGACGCCATCGGCCATGGTCGGGGTTCGGGTCAGCAGCAGGACGGCGAGTGCTGTCAATGCCAGCCACATGCCGTCCCGCTTGTATGCATTTGGACCCAGCAGGCGGTTCTTCATGGTTGAGTCCCGTTCCTCTGCTGACCGGTCGAGGGGAGTGACCAGAACGTCTACCATCAGCTCAACAACAGATACGGCTCCTCGACGAGCTGCTTGATACGCTGCAGGAATCGGGCCGCTGGTGCGCCGTCCACCAGCCGGTGATCGAAGGTCAAGCTTAGCCACATCATCTGGCGCACGGTTATCTCACCATCCACCACCGCGGGCCGGGCTCTGATGCGACCCACGCCCAGGATCGCCGCCTCCGGCAGGCTGATGATGGGCGTGAAACCGTCAATCTCGTGCATGCCCAGGTTGGTGATGGTGAAGGTGCTGCCGGTCAGCTCGTCGGGCAGCGCTTTGCCCTCTCGTGCCCGCGCCACCAGATCGCGCAGTTCGCGGGCGATCTCGGCCACCCCCTTGCCGTCGGCATCGCGGATGACCGGCACCAACAGCCCGCGGTCGGTGTCCACGGCCAGGGCCACGTGCACCTCTTGCAGCTTACGGATAGCCTCTCCCTCCA
>DFBV01000255.1:0-14840 GCA_002366755.1 Anaerolineales bacterium UBA3071 | reverse complement strand
TCGGTGGCGTCCGCCTCGGTGGTCAGCGTGACCGGCGCGGTGGTCTGGTGGCTCTTCGCCATGCGCCGGGCGATAACCGCTCGTACGCCAGTCAACGGTGTCAACGTCTCAGATTCGGGGCGCGCAAGCGTCATGGCTTCAGGAACTCGTAACTCGTAACTCGTAACTCGTAACTGCTCCACCGCTTGCTCCACGTCCCCTCTGGTGATCCGACCACCGGCTCCAGTGCCGGTCACCGTGCGCAGGTCGAGCCCTGCTTGCTCAGCCAGCCGCCGCGCCACGGGCGTAACTTTTGGTGCCGCCTCCAGATAGGCCACCACATCTCGCTCGACGATGCGGCCATTGGGGCCGCTGTCGGTCAGCAGCGCCAGGTCCACCCCTTTCTCCCGCGCCAGCTTCCGCGCTCGCGGCGAAGCGAAGACACGGCCAGGTTCGGGTTTCGAGGTTTCAGGTCCGGGAGGCGTGGCTGCTTTCGCCTCAGCAACCTGAAACGTGGAACCTGAAACCTGCAACCCCGGCTTGTACGTCGAGATATCCTCGTCGAGGGTCTTGGTCATCAGCGCCACCGGGGTGAGCACCGGCACTGTCTCGCCCGCGGGCACCAGAATCTTGCGCAGGAAGCCTCGCGCCGTCGCCTCCACCTCCAGCGTGGCCTTGTCCGATTCCACCGTGAACAGCAGTTCGCCCCGCTTGACTCGATCTCCCTCGTGCTTCAGCCATTCGATGATGGCGCCCTCTTCCATCGTCTGCCCCAGTTTAGGCAAGATGACTTCTGTTACCACAGGATTGCTCCACTTCTTCAGACATTTGCCGCGGTTTGGCTCGTGGTGACGACTTCAGTCGTCCTCTTTGATCTTCTCCGACGCCAGCCAGCGGCCCACGGTGCTGGCTGCGACCTGGAGCACCAACCCCAAGGCCACCAGCCGCTGTGTAATCTCGGCGTTGCTCCACCGCGACAGCGGCCCCCCTTCCTCCCGCGGACGGCTACAAGCCAAGGCCGTGGCTTGCGCTCGTACCTCAGGGGGGGGAAATCCTCGGCCTTCCCGACCGGGGCAAGTCCTCGATGCTTCTCGTCTCTGACCATCGCCGCCGCCAATGGCGTACGACGCGATCCACGGTACTGGCCTCCTGGGCAATCTGCTGATTGCTCCACTCGGGATGGTCAAAAGCGGCTAGCAGAATCCGGGCGCGCTTGGCCTTTACCTGCGGTGTTTTGTGGGAGCGCACCAACCGGCGCAGCATCTCTTCTTCTTCAGTTGTTAATTCGACAGGGTACTTGGGCTTCGGACCGGGCATCTTGCACCTCCTGGCCCAAGTATACCCCCAATCGCCATTTTGCTCAAACCAGGAACAAACCTGTGCATCGGTGTACTTAGAAACCAAACGCCAAGGCGTCAATCATCGCTTTGCCCTTCTCTTCTCCTACTTCGCAGTAGATATCCAGCAGTTCCTCGTACGTTCCCTCACCGCCGACCAACGCCCAAAAATCGGCTCCCAGGAGCACCTGGTGGTGCATGTCCAGGTAGCGGAGGGCGAAGCTGTGGCGGTAGTCTTCCAATCGTTCACCGAAGAGATTGTAGGCCATAGCAAAGTAAGTGTTGACGTAGGGCCTGTTCTTCTGCGTAATGGCATGGATACGCAGCAACCGCTCGGTAACCTCCAGGCATTGCCCCTTGTTTGGTTTGGGGGATTTGATCTCAAAGAAGTACTCGTGACCCTTCTTGTCTTTGAGGTACAGATCGGCGATGGCGGGCCTTTCTACCCATTTCTCGTCGCTGAACTGTAGGATTTCAGCGACCAGGGCTGGAAAGTTGGGGGTTTGCCCTTCGTTAATATGGCTGATCATTTCCTCGATTCTCGAGGCCGCAGCGGCAGGCATTTTGCCGCTGGCCAAATAGCCTCGTTTGGCTATTCCACAGGTTTGCAGGGCAATGAGGCGGGCGCATTCCTCGAATGTAGTGCCAAGCTTCGTTGAAAACGATCTCTCGAAAGCGCTTATCCGCAATATCTCTGGCGGGATGATTGCTTCGTGAAATGGTTTGAGAATACCTTTTGGAGAGCCATAGTTCGCACGCGCCTCTCTCATCATCACACGTCTGACCTCGGGGCGGTGCTGTTCTACCAAGCCCTGAATGAACCCTTCAAGATACCCCTTGATGGCACTCCTGGTTTCTTTATTGATCATTTTTTCCTCAAAATCAGTATTTCCTCAAAAAACGCATTGGCTCGACGGCCCGTTCGACGGTTTACGTGTCTTCGTATCACGTTCTCGAACTCGAACCCGCATTGAGAAGCAATACCACCATACAATTTGTCTCGATCACGGACGACGATGACCATTCGCTTGCCACTGTCCATGTGCTCGGCCGTATGGGAAAACACAGATGCAATTCCTTGTCGGTAGGCTTCTTTTGCCTTCTGTGAATTGCCCTTGAAAGACGCTCCTATCTCGTTCTCGCTATTGATTGGAAGATCCAGCAACTCGTAGGCGTAGCGGTGTTGCTCGTGATAATCAATTAGCCCCACGTAAGGGGGAGAGGTCATCACACCATCTATCTTGCCTGGTAGCGAAACAGTCCTGGCATCTCCATATAGTACGGTAACTCGCGCCTTCGTGCGGAGTTTGCTGCATTGCTCAATGCGGCGAATCGTATCCAGACTATATCGCTTTAAGAACTTGAAAGCCTCTTGAACGGGGCGGCATATTCTGGAATGCTTGTAGCAGTAATAGGGCTCTGTTTGCGGTTGTTTGGGAAAATCCAGGTCAAAGTGGGTAGTGAGCCGCGCGGATCTGGCTGCTCTCGACAGAATCACTTTCAACAAATCTTGACACTGATACCTTGGGATAAGAGAACGATAGATCAAAAGCTCCTTCCTGGTTTGAAAGGCAAACCACTTCAGAAGGTATTCGTTGTCGGTGTCCTCAAACTCATCGTCAACCCTTGACTGGCTGAAAAGTGTAGCTTGCGTTCTTTCCTCAACCCTGCCCAGAATGTCCAGGACTTCCTTTCTCATCAGCGCCACGTCATACTGAGCAGTCTTGGCTCTGGAGAGAAGACAATTGAAAGCAGCGATGTCGCAACCAATGGCATTAATACCCAAGGCGTTGGCCTCAACCAAGGTCGTGCCAGAACCGCAAAACGGGTCATAAACTGTCTCTCCAGCCCTGAAGTACTTGCGTAGGAATATCTCGACTAGTTGCGGTATAAACTTTCCCAGGTAGGGGTGAAGGCGATGAACATGCTTTGTCCGTTCTCGTTCTGGCAAGTCCTTCTCTCGCCAATTCAAATTCAACTCGTCCAAACTCGTTGCTGGTGTCACTAGACGAGGGTCGGTAGGCATTTCAGTAGCGTAATATGTGGCTACCCTTTCCTCTTCCCCCGTCAGTGACCAAGTCTGCTTCATATTCACTAGTTCTCCTCAATGCACAGAAAGCGTATTGGCGAGGCCAAGGGCAAGCAATCCCGCATACCCACCCTCAAGTATACCACAGCCCCTGCCCCTATGCAAAGCCCCGCGTACCCACAAACTGAGGGTACGGCAGGCGGCAGCGTGGGGGAGAGCTATTACTCTGCGCAGTCCGTGTACCCCATCGTCGTCCCTGGATCGGGCAGGTCCGAAAGAGACCCGAAAGGAAAAACACGCAACAGGGCTTCCAGCTTGGCGGCAGTGCAGGCCAACCCGTGATAGTGTGTGAAGCGGTCCAGAGCGGCTATGCCATCGATAATGCGCGGGTGGTGTGGAGCCAGTTTCCTGGGATGTAAGTAGGGGATGACGGGCAGCCCAGCGTCATTGTGTCGCCGCAGGTGATTGAAGGGCACGGGTTCCGATGGCTACAGGCCAGCAGGGGCTTTGATGAGGGATTCGAGCCGCGCTACACTGTCGGGGTTCTCGGGCAGAGGTTTGCCACCCTTCCGTGGGCCAATAGGATGGCGCTTTTGATGTTGCCCTGGCGCAAGCTGCAAGAGAGGCAACAATGATGGACAGCATCCAGAACCGTTTGAGATACAGATGGTTGGCCATCTTCATCACTCGACGACGCTACCAGGGAGAGGATTTTCGTTTGCGGGTGTGCTTTCCCACTCGCTGGTCACGCCTCAGGCTGGGCTGCCCTGGAGCATCACACGTTCCGCCTGCAAAACTCAAGAGCGGCCAGCGCCCTCACCTCTGGTAAACCCACTCATGAAATAGAGCGGTCAAGTCGCATTGGCAATGGTCTTCGGCAAGCTGCCTAAACGCATCAGCGGTGCCGATACCCCATTTGTTGGACTGATAGTAGTCCCGCAGGAATTGGTCAAAGGTTTCTTGCCCCATCGCCTCTGCCAGAGCGGTGATGAAAAGCGGGCCCCGGCCGTAGACAATTGCACCATATTCTTTGCCTGTATACTCTCCCGCGGGCAATCCGATGGGAACGTCAGCCCGGTCAACGCGGTCCCAGCGACCGTACCACGACTCGCGGTATCTTTGTGCCGCAGCTTCATCGTAAGCATCCACGTAATACAGCCCGGTGGCATATTGGACAACAGCCTCGTCGAGCCAGGGTTCGTCTATCTGATCGTTCCCGACAACGTTGTAGAACCACTGATGGGCGGCCTCGTGCGCCAAAGTGGATTCGAGATAGACCTGAGATGACACCCCCGAAAACTCTGCCTCTGGGTCGTACTCTTTGAGGGTTATTGCTATGATACCGGGGTACTCCATGCCCAGTGCTTGCATGGGGGTGCTCACGATGTCAAACTCGGTGTACGGATAGTCGCCAAACCGCTTGCTGAAGCCTCGCAGCGCGTTGGTCGCAAATTGCAGGGCCAGTTCCGCCCCGGCCGTCCACTCTGAGAGCGCGTAGCTGTTGATGGTCGTCTCTCCTACCGTCTCGCTGACTACAATGTAATCCTCGCTGGCAGCCAGGTAGAAGTCGCGCGCAGGGCCGGCCGCAAAGGTCAGGATTTGGGTGTCCGCCTTGTATTCGCGGCCGACCTCGACCCCCGAAGCAGCGACCGTCAGCGAGTCGGGCGCGGTCACGCGCACCAGGTAGAAGCTGGCGTCAAAGTGTGTCACGTCCGCGTTTGGAGGCGGCACTTCCACGTTCCACCCCTCGTCGTCGTAGGCCGGGATGACCGGGTAGAATTCGTCCAAGACCAGCACACCTTCAAAGTAACCGAACAAACCATAGTTGCCGGCCATCTCCCGCGCTACTTGCACCTCAAAGTCCATCTGGATGACTGCCTGTTCACCGGGTTGTAGAGCGACCGGCAGCGGAACCCTGAGGGCGCTATCCTCGAATTCGTAGACGGGTTCTACCTCCTGGTCGTCCACCTGGAGCGCAGACACGGTTGTTTTGCCACCGGCAGTGTTGGAAAACAGACGAAAGTAGATATCATGGAGCGGTTCATCCTCCTGGTTGGTATAACGAACTTGCTCGTGGCCTTCCAGAAGAAAGAGGTCGTCAGCAATCTGAAAATCAATGCGGTACACGCTCGCGCCCGGCAAGCGGCCGAGCGCCTCCTGCTCCGACTCAATCAGCCCTTCGCGGAAGATGGCACGGTCATCCCACGCGACGTCAAATGGGTGACTCGCACCGTGCGTGGGAGCAGGCGTGATGGCTGGTTCACCCAATTGGCAGGCCACGAGCGACACCAGCATAATGAAAGCAAGAATAAGGGTTCTTGCTGCAATGGACTCCATGGCACTTACTTCTCTCGATTACTTGGGAAAGACTGTCAGCGAGGCCTACCTGGGGTTCAGCGCTGCCAGGAAGGCTTCCACAACTTCGAAAAGCTGGTCACTTCTGATGATAGCCACATGATCTGCGTTGGGAACGAGCAGCAATCCCAGTGGAGCGATTCCATGCCCTCCTACTCTCCAATCGCTGTCTCAGCTACCTGGCGGCCCACCGCGCCGCGGCCCTTCCAGCAAGCCAGCCGGTGGAAAACGCCGCTTGCAGGTTAAAGCCGCCGGTGTCGCCGTCCACGTCAAGTACCTCACCAGCGAGGTAGAGACCCTCCGCCAGGCGCGAAGCCATCGTGCGCGGGTCAACTTCTCGCGTATCCACCCCGCCGGCGGTGATGATCGCCTCCGTGAAGGAGCGGTGTCCGGTCACCTCCAGGCGGAAGTCTTTCAACCATATCCGCAGCCGCTCGCGCTCCTGGGCTGTGATCTGGTGCGCGTCTCTGTTTGGGGGGATGCCTACCAGATCTATGCAAACAGGGATCAGCTTTCTGGGAAGCAGATCTTTGAGCAGCGTGTGGAACTGTTGCTTGCCATGCGCATCCAGATCGCGAAGAAGGCGGGCATCCAGCCTGCGCTCATCGAGCGCAAGCTTCAGGTCAATGGACAGGGTCACGCGCTGACCTGATCGCAGCGCATCCACGACCTGCCTGCTCAGGGCAAGGATGATCGGGCCGGAAACGCCGAAGTGGGTGAAGAGCATTTCGCCAAACGCTTCCGCCTGTTTCTTCCCATTGACCCACACACGGACGGCCACGTTGCGCAGGCTCAACCCTTGCAGCCTGGGGGCGATGTCACCTGCTGTCTCCAGGGGAACCAGCGCCGGGCGAATGGGCACGATGGTGTGCCCCACCGATTGGGCCAGCCGATAGCCATCCCCCGTTGAACCGGTGGCTGGGTAGGACGCCCCGCCGGTGGCGATGATCACGGTGTCAGAGCGGTGGACCCTGTTCGGGGACACCTGCACGCCCACCACCCGTCCTCCCTCGACGAGCAAGCGCTCCACCGGGGAGCGGGTGCGCAGAGTCACGCCTCGTTTCCTGACCCAGTGTACCAGTGCATCCACTACCTCTCGGGCTTGTCCGCTGACCGGAAAGACCCGTCCCCCGCGCTCGGTCACGGTAGGAACCCCCAGTTCTTCGAAGAGAGCCACCAGTTCAGCGGAAAAGAACCGGGAAAACGCCTGGCGAAGGAACTGGCCATTGGGCCCGAAACGGGTGATGAAGTCGGATAGCGGCGCGACGTTGGTCAGATTACAACGTCCCTTCCCAGTAATACACAGTTTGCGCCCCGGCCGGTTCATTTTCTCCAGGAGTAGCGTCTCGCCGCCCAGTTCGGCGGCCCGCCCGGCTGCCATCAAACCGGCTGCTCCTGCTCCGACCACGATCACCTGATGCCTTGTCATAATCCCCTCAGCACTAAACAGGGGCGAGCCCTTGCGGTCGCTCCTTGGGGCAAGCGCAAGGCTTGCCCCTACCCCAGGTGGTTATCCAACAAGAAGTAGTCAGCCAGCGGTTCTTCGAAATTGAGCGGGACGTACTCGCCGGTACTCGGTTTCAGCCGATAATCTCCCTGGACATCGCCGCGAACGATGCGCTCCAGCATGGTGATCAGCCGGTCAATGTCCTCGGTACTGCTGTAGCACCCGAAGCTAGCTCGCACCATGCCGGGCATGTTGGATTTGTTGCCAGCCAGCAACTGTCCGCGCCAGGTGGCTGCCTCTTCTTCGCCCAATTGCAGGAGGTGAACGACATAGGGATGAGCACAGAAACAGCCGCTACGCACGCCAATGCCCCCTTCGTAGCCCAAGATGGCCGCCACCAGGAAGTGGGACAGCCCATGTAGATTGAAGGGAATAACGCCGACTCTCTCGTTGGCCCGCGTCGGGTCTGCTTCGCCGTAGATCCTGATTCCGGGGATGGCGCTGAGCCGTTCCAGGCAATAGGCGATCAGTGCTTCTTCATGAGTGGCTATGTTGTCCATGCTCACGTTCAAAAGCGCTTGCGCCGCTGCGGCCATTGCCACCGCCCCCACCACATTGGGGCTACCCGACTCCTCTCGATAGGGCAACCCGGCCCAGTGCACTTCGTCCAGTGTCACAATGCTTATCGTACCCCCGCCACTGTACTCCGGCCCGCCTTGGAGAAACACCTCTTTGGGACCGATGAGAGCGCCGGTGCCAAACGGCGCATACATCTTGTGTCCCGCAAGGACCACGAAATCGAGATGTTCCGGGTCGTCGTCGGGCTTCATGTCCACGCGGCGGTGGGGGGCTAGCTGGGCTGCATCCACCACGATCCTGGCACCCACGGCGTGTGCCTTGTGGGCCAGCCGGTGAATGGGCTGCAGGAAACCGGTCACGTTGGATGCGCCAGCGACCGCAACCAAGGCCACTCGCCCGGCGTACTTGTCCAGCTTCCGGTCGAAATCCTCCTCGTCCAGGCGCCCCTCCGGCCTGGCCCGTACGTGGACCACCTGAGCACGGGCCCGCCAGGGCAGGTCGTTGGAATGATGCTCCAACTGGGTCACGAGTATGACCGAATCGGGCGACAGAGGCAGGCGATAGGAGAGCTTGTTGAGGGCCTCGGTGGCGTTCTTGCCGAAGATGACCGTGTTGCTGCTCAAGTCGGCGCCGACAAAGCGGCCGATGATCTCGTGCGCCTGGTCGTAGGCCACAGTGCTCAGCCGGGACTTAAAACCGGTGCCTCGGTGGACGCTGGAATAGTAGGGCATGAAGCGCTCTATCGTTTGCATCACGTCCAGCAGCGGCGGTGTGCTGGCCGCATTGTCCAGGTTGACGTAGGGGACGAGGCTGCCGTCCAGCAACGGCACCTGCCGGTCTATCCCCAGGATTCGATCACGCAAGTTCAGCGATGGTGTCCTACAGGCTGGGTCATCCATTAGCAAACTCCTTTGTTCCTGTGAGCTGTCCGTCAGTATACCACACTCCCCGCCCTTGTGCAATGCAAAGCCCCCGCGAACCCAGGTCGGGTCCGCGGGGGCGACAGAGCAAGCAAAGGTGACTGGCACCTCGCAGGTGCCGGCCGCCTCAGAATCATCCTCTCAGCACCGCTCCCAACTCCTTCTCCAGCCGTCGCACGATGCGCTGCCGTTGCTTGGCCACCTCAGTATCCTTCAGCGTCTTGGCGTCCAACTGGAAGGTGAGGGCGTAGGCCATGCTCTTCTTGCCCGCAGCCACCGGCGCGCCGCTACAGACGTCGTCGTAAGCTGTGCCCGTCTCCGTTTATGGGCGAGTTATCCGGAGTTTTCCGCATAAGTTCCGGATATAGCGTCGTTTGGCAGGACATAGCGGGTTCCCCGCTTCTGTCCTATCTGCATCAGTTCTCCGGCCACCACCAGTTTCCCCAGAATGTACCTTGCCCTCTCGTTGTCGTCGCCAAGCCCAAGTAGTTCTCGACACTCCGCGTTGCGGATCGAGTTATGCTCCCGCACATAGGCCATGACCTTCTCCTCGTCGCTCCTCGCCAGGGGCAGAGGTGGCTGCACCCAAGGCAGGACTTCCTCGCTCAGGGTGTAGTACGCCCAGCGGCGAGTGCCGTGCATCTCCACCAAGCCAGCCTCCACCAGACCGCGCAGTTCATGCGTGGCCTCAACAGTCTCCACCGTGCCGTGATGCAGCCGCCGGTAGTCGGCGTTGGTCATCTGCACGTTCAACCGCAGATAGGCCAGGGCCAGCCGCTGCCGGTCGTTGAGGGGATAATTGGCGAATTGGTCAAGCCAGGCCAGTGTCTCCTCGTCCAGCAAGGTGTGGTTCTTGAGCCTGACGACAAAGTACGTCCCCGCATCCTTGAAGTGGGGCGGCTCCAGGTTGGCCTGGCGCATCTCAGCGATCATGCGCCGAATGCCGGTGCCCCGCTGCTCGACGTAGCCCAGGTCTTGCAGCACACGCATGATGTTTGGGTTGCGGGTTGAAGGCGGCACTTCATCCAGCGTCTCCACGGTCAGGTCGCCGAAAAGACCACCAGGGTTGCGCACCTCCAGCCGGTCGGCGAAGAGGCGCACGTCAATGTGACTGCCGCGCGCGGTATAGTCCCGGTGGGCCACGGCGTTGCGGATCGCCTCGCGAATGGCGAACTCCGGATACTCCGGCACTTCCCGCCGGGTCAGGCCATCAAAGTAGGCACGACGCTTGATGAGCCCCAACGCTGTCCGTTCAGCTTTGTCAATCATGGCTGGAATGGGACCCTGTGCTTCGGTATCGAAGAGATAGGGACGACCGTGGATGATCTCCTGCCCTACATCTGTGCCTGTGTACTGTGTGACAGTGATGAGGAAGCGCGGGCAATGGTACTGGGGGTTGCGGCCAAAGAGGAGCAAGCCGGTCAATGTTGGTCGCAGCACACCGCCTTCGCGCACCAGGCAGTGGACGCCCAAGAGCAATTGCTCGGGTGTCTGCTCAGCGGCTGCCGATTCAGGGTCACGACGAAGTACCTGAGCGCGATAGGCCTCCACCCGTCGCCAGTCCAGGTCCTCAGGCGAGGCGTCCGGCACTGCCTCTGCATCCACGTCGTCGCGATACGAAGCCCACAACCGTCGGATCTCATTGACCGTCATCCGCCGATTGGTGGTACCCACGCGCACATAGGCCCCTTCCTCCAGGCGGCTGGGCCCCCAGTAGCAGGGCTTCTGATCCGGCGGACACTTGGGCACCGTCACCGCCACCACTCTCTGTCCTTCGACCTCACAGACGTCGAAATCCAGCCGCAGCGGGGGGCGCATCTCCGAAGCGACAGACGCCAGACCCTGCTGCAAACGGGCCACGTCAGGCACCCCGACCACGGCGAAGTGCTGTTCTTCATCCACGCCGAACAGGATGACGCCACCGCTCCGGCGGTTGCTCAAGGCCGAGAGGGAGCGATGAATACGCTCCGGCAGGCCACCCTGTGCTGCCTTGGCCTCCACATCATCCAGTTCGCTGCCCAGACGTCTGATCTCGTCAATGAGGGCAACTACATCTTCGCAGTCCATCTACGCTATCCTCATCGTTTAGTCCTTCTCATGGCAAACAGTCCTCCATACCTGCTCTCAAGTATACCACAATCTCCGCCCTTATGCAAAGCCCCCGCAGGCCCACCTATCGGGGCCTGCGGGGGCCGCAGTACACGTGATGCTATAACGCCTCTCCGCCATCACCCTCTCAGTACAGCACCCAACTCTCTCTCCAGCCGCCGCACGATGCGCTGCCGTTGCTTGGCCACCTCGGTATCCTTCAGCGTCTTGGTGTCCGACTGGAAGGTGAGGGCGTAGGCCATGCTCTTCTTGCCCGCAGCCACCGGCGCGCCACGGTAGACGTCGAACAACCGCACTTCCCGCAGCAGCCGGCCGCCAGCAGAGCGGATGGCCCGCTCCATCTGTTCAGCGGTCACTGTCTCGTCCACCACCAAGGCGATGTCCTCGTAGACCGGCGGATGGACGGAGATGGGCTCCATCGTGCGAGCGGCGCCCCAGCCCACCAGCAGCTTGTCCAGGTCGAACTCCAGCGCGCAGACCGGCTGCGCCGGCAGGCCGAACGCTTCCCGCACCAGCGGGTGCAGCTCTCCCATCACGCCGAGCACGTTATCCCCAATGCTGACCTGGGCACATCGGCCAGGATGGAAGGAGGGATGCTGAGTTGGCTCGAATGTCCCTTCTAGCCCCAGCCCGCTCAGCAACGTCTCCACTATCCCCTTGAGGTCGTAGAAGCCCAGCAGTTCGCGGTCTTGCCCCGCCAGCCACGAGCGATCCTCCCGCGGGCCGGTTTTCACCATGCCCAGGCGGAGCGGCTCGTCGGGCAGCGTCTGTCCCTCCACCGGCAGGTAGACCGCGCTGATCTCGAAGATGGCGATGCGGTCGAGGAAACGCAGGTTCTTGCGGGCGGTGTGGAGCAGGCCGGGGAGCGGCGTCTGCCGCAGCGTCGCCCGCTCGCTCGACAGGGGATTGCGCACGTGCAGATAGCCAGCCGGATCGGGCGGTGGCCCTTCTGGCCGAAGTTTCCCCTCGTCTTCGATGTTGATCAGTGAGTAGGTGATCACCTCGTCCAGGCCGCAGCCGATGAGAAGATCGCGCACGCGCTCGGCTCCCTCCAGGCGAGGATTGGCTCGCTGCGGCGGCAGTTCATCACGCATGAGCGTCACCGGGAAGCGGTCGTAGCCCCACACGCGGCCCACTTCCTCGACCAAATCCACAGGGCGCGTGACGTCCAGGCGGTGGGAGGGGACGGTGACGTTCAAAGTCGCAGGAGTCGCAGGTCGCAAGGCTTCGGTTTGAGACCCTGCGACGTGCGACCTTGAGACCTGAAACTCCAGAGAGGTAAGGATACGCACCATCTCGTCGGTCGGTACCTCGACGCCCAGGATGCGGGCCGCATAGGCAGGATCGAACTCGATCACCCGCTGCGGCTGGCGGCCAGGGTACAAATCGCCGATGACCGGGACGACGGTACCGCCGGCCAACTCTGCCATCAGGTGGGCCGCCCGCGCCGCAGCCTTCACCGTCAATTCCGGATCCACCCGCCGTCCGAAACGCTGGCTGGCGTCGCTGGTCAGCCCCAGCAGGCGGGAGGTGCGTCGGACGTTGAGGAAGTAGAAGTTGGCCGACTCCAACAGGACATCGGTCGTCGCTTCGGTGACCTCGCTTTCCAGGCCGCCCATCACGCCGGCCACCGCCACCGGCCCCTGCCCATTGGTGATGAGCAGCATCTCATTGTCGAAGGTGCGCATCACGCCATCGAGTGTTGCCATCTGCTCGCCGGCCCGGGCGCGGCGCACGATGATCGCCGGTCGATCTTCGCCTGGCTTGGACCGCAGGATGTGATAGTCGAAAGCGTGCAGCGGCTGACCCAGTTCCAGCATCACGTAGTTGGTGATGTCCACGATGTTGTTGATGGGGCGCATTCCCGCGCGGCGCAACCGCATCTGCATCCAGAAGGGCGAAGTCCCCACCCTCACGCCCTGGATGAAGGCCGCCGAATAGCGCGGGCATAGGTCTGGGTCAGGGATCTCCAGGACGATGAAATCGGGCGTAGGGGCCAGCCCTGCCGGATGGTGTTTCAGAACCTCGAGCACATCCCGCCGCAGTGGCGCCTTCAGCAGAGCCGATACCTCGCGGGCGATACCGAAGACCGACTGCAAGTGACCGAACGGCCCCTTGATGTCGAGCTCCAGCACAGCGTCGCCCAGGTATTCGACCAGAGGCAGGCCCACCGGAGCGTCGTCGGGCAGGTAGATGATGTCTTCGTGCTCGTCGGAGAGGCCCAGTTCCTTCTCCGAGCAGACCATGGCGCGGGAGAGGACACCGCGGATCCTGCTTCTCTTCAGCTTCTTGACGCGGTGCACCTCGGCGTAGGGGTCCCAGAGGGCAGCGCCCTCCATGGCAAAGGCTACCTTGAGGTGCAGGTCGCTCCGACCACGGAGTGGCAGCAGGCTGGGAGGTCCCGAAACGACGGCCTCCGGCTCCGTACCACCGTATTCCACCTCGGCCAGCACCAGCCGGTCGGCGTTAGGGTGGGGATGGACGGCGCGGATCTCGCCCACGACGATCTTCCCCGGGTCCCACTCCAGTTCAGCCCCGGGCAGGCCGGTGTATTCGATGGTCTCCACCTCCAGACCGGCCAGCGTCAACCGCTCTGCCAGTTCGGTGGTGGGGATGGGGATGTCTACGTAGTCTTCTAACCAGGACAAAGGGACTTTCATTGGTCGTCTCCTTGTAGTGTGTTAACGGGTGAATGAGGCAAGGAGTTAACGGGTGAACGGGGCAATGAGCTAACGAGGGTTGGTTCTGTGACACTGTAGGTGGCACGAACTTCACGGACCACGAGGTTGCTTCCGGGCTCGTTTTCACCCTGGCGGCGGCACTTCAGCATCAGCTCACGCGCCTTCTGCCACACCTGCAGCCCTTCAAACCCTCTCTCACTCATCACTTCTGCTCCTTGTTGCCTCGTTGTCTCGTTACCCTGTTACCTCACTACCTCAAAACTGCCGCAGGAAGCGCAAGTCGTTCCCGTAGAACAGGCGGATGTCGTCAATCTCGTACTTGAGCATCGCCGGGCGCTCGACGCCCAGCCCGAAAGCGAATCCGCTCCACTCTTCGGGGTCGTAGCCGCCGTTTTGCAGCACGACCGGGTGCACCATCCCCGCCCCGCCGATCTCCAGCCAGCCGCTCTGCTTGCAAACCCGACAGCCCTCGCCAAGGCACAAGATGCAATCCATATCGGCCTCGATGCTGGGCTCGGTGAAGGGGAAGTAGGAGCCGCGGATGCGAATGCGACGCTCCGGCCCGTAGAGCCGCCGCGCAAACTCGGTCAGCGTGCCGATCAGGTCAGTCATGGTGATGCCATGTCCCACGGCCAGCCCCTCCACCTGGTAGAACTGGTGCTCCGAGCGGGCGGTAATCTGCTCGTAGCGGTAGCACTTGCCGGGCAGGATGACGCGGATAGGCTCGGGATGGCGCTCGCGCATCACCCGAATCTGCCCCGGCGAGGTATGCGTGCGCAGCACTATCTCGTCGCTGATCCAGAAGGTATCCCACATGTCGCGGGCCGGGTGATGGGGCGGCATGTTCAGCAGCCCGAAGTTCAGTTCGTCGGTCTCGACGTCGGGAGACTCGTAGACCTGGAAGCCCATCTCGGCGAAGATGGCGTAGTTCTGGCGAAGCGTCTGGGTGGTGATGTGCAGATGGCCGGGGCCGATGGGGCGGCCGGGCAGGGTGACGTCCAACCCCTCGGCTGCTAGCTCGCCCGCCAGCTCCTCGCGGGCCAGTGCCTCTTGCCGCGCCTCGAAGGCCGTCTCCAGTGTCCGCTTCAGCTCGTTGGCTGCCTGGCCGAAGGCCGGGCGTTCCTCCTTGGGCAGTGTGCTGATAAGCTTCATCAGCTCGCTCACCTGGCCCTTACGACCCAGATACCCAGTGCGCCACACCTGGAGCGCTGCAGCGTCACTCGCCGCTTCCAGTGCCTGCAGCGCCTCTTCTAGCAAGCTGTCAGTTTGCTCTGGCATTGATTAGTCCTCCTGGATGAAATGGAGAATAGTGCAAAGTATGGTGTGATGTTATCATTCAGAACCTGAGTTTGTGGGAGTAACGAAAAACGCCCTCGTCCGTGAGGACGAGAGCGTAACACTCCC
>DFBV01000025.1:2669-4662 GCA_002366755.1 Anaerolineales bacterium UBA3071 | reverse complement strand
TACTCTACCTTCCGACAAAAAAGACCCCATTTCTGGGGTCTGGAGTGAGTATCGAGCCATCGCGGGGAATGGCTACTCGTCGGGGAGAACCAGGCCGTGTTTGATGGCCGTGCGTATCAGCCCCGCCAGGTTACGCACGTCCAGCTTGGACATCAGGTTACGTCGGTGCTTTTCAACGGTTTTCACACTGATCTTCAACATCTGGGCGATGGCGGTGTTGGTGTGCCCTTCGGCGATGAGCTGCAGCACCTCGCGCTCACGCGGGGTGAGCCGCTCAAACGGGCTCAACACCTTGGCGTCGTCCTCAAGCCTCAGAAGATCGGTCACGATAGCGCGGGAAA
Organism: Anaerolineales bacterium UBA3071; assembly: GCA_002366755.1. GTDB lineage: Bacteria > Chloroflexota > Anaerolineae > UBA3071 > UBA3071 > UBA3071. The sequence continues at coordinate 4,321 of DFBV01000025.1, read as the reverse complement.
TGGCCGGGCTGAGGTAGATGTCGCCCCGGTTGGCGGCACGGATGGCCAACAGCAGTTCCTCCGCAACCGAGCGCTTCAGCAGGTAGCCTCTGGCGCCTTTTCGCAGCGCCTGCCGCACCAAGGTCTCATCGGAGTACATCGAGAGAACGACCGTCTGTGTCGCTACACCATGGGCATGCATCCGTCCAATGGCCTGGAGACCATCCAGACGAGGCATGGCAATGTCTATGACCAGCACATCGGGGGCCAACTGATCGACGAGTTCCAAGGCCTCTTGTCCATCTGCGGCCTCACCGATGACCTCGATATCGTGCGCCTTCTCCACCAAAGCCCTGATGCCCTGACGCACCAGATGGTGATCTTCAGCAACGACGACCCGTATCACTGGCGCTCCTCCTCCTTTGCTATGTTGGTCAGCGGAAGAGCGGAACAAGCGGAAAGGGGCGTAGTGGTTCCGCACCTTCCGCTGTTCCGCTGACACGAGCTCTCATGGGCCATACCGCGTCTTCCGAGCGCGATAGATCCAGTAGACAGTCGGGTCGCCTCGCGGGTCGACGTCTTCCACGCTGATGGACGTTGGTCAGCGGAAGAGCGGAACAAGCGGAAAGGGGCGCAGTGGTTCCGCTCCTTCCGCTTTTCCGCTGAAAGGAAAGGAGCGGACACGTTCGGTAACATTGTCATTTTATTTGACACGCTTCCGGTCGCGAGCTCCTGCAAAGGATATGTCTCTCCCTACCACCGGGCTGGTGTCACCAAAGTCGAGATGCAAGAAGCCCCTGCCAGCGCCATTGCTGACAGGGGCTCCTGTGTGGATAGAAAGCGGGAACAAGTCCCGCGAAACGCTACTGGCTCCCGAACACTCCCCCGTTGTGTTCCCAGATGGGCAATGGTCGCTCGTAGCCCACGAGCTTCAACCCTGTGATGGCCGCCGTGTTGATGTCCATAGCCCGCAGATCCTCAGTGGTAAGGTCGCTGACGCGCTCGTGCCCAGACAGCATGGTCAGGATTTTCAGTTCCTCGGCTGTAGCCTCGATGAAGTTGGCCAGCCGCTGCCCGACTTCTTCGGGGTCGAGCCGCGCACGCAAGCGGGGATCCTGCGACGTGATCCCGTAGGGGCAGCTTCCGGTGTGGCAACTCATGCAGGCCCGGCAGCCCATGGCGATTTCCGCCGCGGCCCCGAAACCTACGCCGTCGGCGCCCATGGCCATAGCCTTGTAGGCATCCAGGCCGTTGCGCATGCCGCCCAGCATAAGCAGTTTGACCTTGCGGTGCACGCCCATGTCCTTGAGCGCCTGCACCGCCGGCGGAATGCAGGCTATAGTAGGGATGCCTGCCCCCTGGGTGACGACCGTCGGTGAACAGCCGGTGCCGCCCACCAGACCGTCCAGTGAAATGGCATCGGCGCCCGCCTCCACGCAGGCTTGGACATCGGCGTAGGGCCGGCTGGGGCCAAGTTTGAATAGGATCGGCACCTTGTATTCCGTCGCCTCGCGGATGAAGGCCACCATCTTTTTCATGTCGTCCGGCGTCTGCACGTCGTAGTAGCGGCAGGGGGAAAGTGCGGAACTGCCGACAGGGATGCCGCGCACCCTCGCTATATCCTCCGTCACCTTGGCCCCCAGCAAGTGACCGCCCATGCCCGGCTTGGCCCC
>DFBV01000025.1:785-2590 GCA_002366755.1 Anaerolineales bacterium UBA3071 | reverse complement strand
GCACGCTCCGCGTCCAGATAGCCATGCACTGTCCAGGGCTCCTCGTCCACCAGCCCGCCCTCGCCTGTGTTGCTGATGATGCCGGTCTTGGCGGCAGCGACGGCCAGCGCTAACCTGGCCTCTTTGGACAGCGCGCCATAGGACATAGCGGGGAAGATGAACGGATAGTGGAGCCGGATCGGATTCTCGCAGGTGTCCTCGCCGATGACCACCTCCATATCGCACTCCTCACGGTACTTATCGCGAGGCGCAGCCGAGGCGATCTGGGAAGGGACGACGGTGATGCTGTCGAAGTGGGGCGTGGGGCCCATTGTCCCGAAGCCCCGCAGTTGGTATTTGCCTGTGATCGCCTTATAGTGGATCTCCTCCATCTGCCCCAGTGTCCAAGGCCAACGGCTGATCATCTCCGACTCCGCAGGGTTAATGCGGATGGCATCGGTCGGACAGAACTCAGCACAAATGCGACAGCCCACGCAGGCGTTGTAGTTTTGCACGTGCATCTCGCCGTCGGCGCCCAGGACGTACACGTCATAGGGGCAGACCTCGGCACATGTGGCGCACTTGCCGGGGTACTCGGCATTGATGCAGCGATCTTTCATTACCGTAACACAAAACGCACCGTTGACTGACATTCTTCTGTCTCCTCTATCGACCTGCTATTTGTAGAAAGGCTTATCGGTGAGCGGGATGATCTTCTTGAAGGCTGACGGGTCCGCCTTCAGCCCGTAGTCGGCCAGGTAGACGCCGAGCCGCTCCACGTCATTGGGGGTGGGCTCTTGCACCTGGGTGTTGTGGCCGAGCGATTCCCACTTTCCGGCGATGAAGACATTGCCACGGATCAAGTAGTTAGCCAGCAAGCGCCCGGCGTTGCCCAGGATGACCAGGTCTCCGGCCAACATGTAGGTGGCTACTTCATCGCCGACGCTGCCGCCCACGATGATGGTCGCGCCCTTGTTCATCACGGCGGCGAAGTCACCGGCGTCGCCCTCAATCACCACCGTCCCGCCATAGCAATAGCCGCCCACGCCGTAGTCGGCGTCGCCCTCGACGATGACCGTGCCGGTGGTCATGTTGTCAGCGACGTATTTGCCAGCGTCACCGGTGACGCGCACCGTGCCCCCGGCGTTGAGCACCCCGACGTAGTCGCCCACGTCCCCCTTAATGATGACTTCGCCCGCTCTGAGGCCAGCACACAGGCCGTGCAGGTGGCCAGCATTCCGTATTGTCACCGGTTCGCCGTTTGAGACCGCCCTGATGGCGGCGCTGGCGGCTTTCAAATCCAACCCTCTAACATCCACTACAGACGACATGAGACTTCTCCTCCTTGACTTGCGCAGACGGGGGGACTTTGTAGAGGCGCGCTAGTTGTGTGCGAACCTCCGCTCGCCTTTGCGGATCGCTCAGCGCATCCAGCATCAGGAGTTGCAGGTCATCGAACGCCTGGGCCCGGTCGCGCCGCTCCTTCTCCACCGTCGCCAGTTCGAGCGCGGCCAGGTCAACCTCCTCCACCGTCTCCAGCAGACCGAGAGTGACAGCGTTGCGGATGGTGATGTCGCCAACGGCGCTGCGGGTGATGAGCGTCACGTAGCCTTCTTCAGCACCCACGAGCCCCACCCCGATGTCGGCCGACTCGCCCACGAAATCGCCGCATACGGCGCAGCCCTTGCGAGTGTAGCCTTCGATAGCGGCCAGCGGGATCGTGCGCGTGCTGCCGTCGTAGAGCGTTGCGGTCAGTGTTCCATCGGATTCGGAGCGCACCAGGCGGCGGATCGTCTCCGGGGAGATGCCCAACTCGCGCTCGAAGT
>DFBV01000025.1:0-688 GCA_002366755.1 Anaerolineales bacterium UBA3071 | reverse complement strand
GGCGCGCCTACGACGGCGATGTGGCGCAACTTCAATTTGTGTACCGCGTCGTTGAGGCCATCCAGTACCGGCGTCCACAACCCCTGCATTCCCAACGCGTCGGCTATCTCTGCGACGGTGACGGCCACGCGGGCCGCCGGTTGCAGCGACCAGGGGTCCACGTCCATAATAACCACCCCATCAATGAGCCCGGCGGCGCGGGCGGCCACCAGCAGGTTGCAGATGACCCCGTTGGGGTCGGACGACGGAGAGACACCGACGCCCCGCGCCGATAGTTGCAGACGTGGCAGCAGCGGAGTCCACTCCTTAAGACGCGGGCAGGCAGCCTCGCACAACTTCGGGCAGAAAAAGCAGGTGTCCAGTATGGTCTCGGAGAGACCGAGATGTTTGACCCGTTCCTCTAGCAGCGGATGCTGTGCGTCGCCCCAGTAGAGCACCAGTTTGTTGCAGGCAGCGACGCAGGCCCCGCACCCGGAACAGCGGTCGAGGTCCCACACTTCCTGTCTCAATCTCGTTACCATGCGTTTCCTCCTCAGAAAGTGAGTTGCTATCGAATGGGGCTTGGCCCCAAGAGCTCTATCTCTTCCACAATCTCGTTGACCTGTCTGGCAAAGGCTACGCCGTCGTCCGCCGCATACCATGCCAGGCGCAGCCGTTGCCGGTCAAACCCGTGTTCGGTCAGCATAGT
>DFBV01000193.1:22068-25645 GCA_002366755.1 Anaerolineales bacterium UBA3071 | reverse complement strand
GGCGCCGTGTTCCAGGTCACTCCCTCATCCCACGGGCCCACCACAGGGTACGCGTACAGGTTGAGCTGGTTTATATTGGTGCGGTAGGTGGCATACAGCTTCAGTTGCGCGTCGTGCACTGTGGCGAACTGCGGGATGGACGAGAGGTCAAATTGCACCAGCCCACTCATCACGCCGGGCTGGCGCACGCTGAAGTTGAAGCTATTGCCGTAGCTGGCATCCGGAGCCCAGGCGTTGATGTAGGTGTCCATCTCCGCTAGCAAACTCACGGTCGCTGTCTCGGCCTCTTGCATCTTCACGGCACCAGCAGGCAGAGTAGATGCCAGCAGCGCCAGCAATGCCACAAGGCTCACAACACTGAGAATCCGACTCTTCATTGTCTGTCATACCTCCTCATTTAGCTGGGAAAATGGTCTCGCTCATGTGCTGCAGGATCGCAAGTCCTGCTGGAGCGGTTGGTGGGCTCGGTTGCAGCACGCCGCTGCGACGGTCACGTCAGGTCACGGTTACAATGCTGTGCCACCACCTCCTTTCCGCAATGCAGCAGCCTTCTGCAAACAGCAAACGCCAACGACGGGACACGAGGCCCCCCGTTGGCGTGCAGTCGGATGTTCCGCTGCCAGATGCCGCTCTGCCGGAAGATCGCAACATGGATATCTGCGCTCCTTCGCGCAACGGTTACGACAAATCGAGGTCAAGTGCCCGCCGCTCACGGGAGGCACTTGAAGAGAAGCATTTTCATTATAAACCATGATGTCTCTTTTGTCAAGCTGGTGTCGCGGGCCGGTTTGCTGTGGTGCTTGTGCACACCCCCGGTGAATCAACCACGCCGCCTGAGCGGTTCTGCCCAGGCGGCGTGATCTATGCACTGGCTAGCGCTATCGCCGCACTTGCTATCTCAGCTTCATCGGCGGCTCCTAGCCGCCTCTCTCGACTCCGTGGATGGGCCCAGGTTGGCTCAGTGCAACTACACCGGCCACACTCGATGGGCCCAGATGCAGCCATTGCCCAACATCAGTCCCTCGACGTACACGCGCATCTCAGGCAGGGGGGATCCGACTACCGTCGTCTGCACATGCACGTATACGCATTGCTCGTCCACCCGCCACCAGCCTGGTACGGTGGGGGTGTCGGTTTTCAGCGTTCCCTCCACCACCACGCTGATAGGCCGCTCGATGCGGATGCGCCGCGCCCGCAGATCGCCATCGGTTTCGCCGTAGGCTGTGACCTCTGCCCACATTCCCGGAGTGGCCACGGCCCGGCTTTGGTCTACTAGCGTGTTCTCGGCGATCTGCACGACCATTTCGCTGACCGCGGTATCGGGCTCCAGTCGAGTGATTTCCCATTCCTGCGGTAGCCGGTCGGTGCGGATGGCGCTGATGAGGCCGCCGAACTCCACCATCTGAGGGTCGTCCTCCGACAGCACGAGGATGTGCTCGGCCCACAGTCGCCCGTCGCTCTCGAGGAAGGCGGTCACTTCGGCAATGCGCCCTACCTCTGGCTCCCCGACGATTGTCGTGTCCTCGTCCACTTCCACGGCCACTCCGGTGACTACCCACAACGATTGTCCTATCGCTTCGATGACCCCCTCGAACTCTACCTCTGTTCCCTCATCCATAGAGCGGTAGACGGAAATCTCCAACGCCTGCCAGCACTCTTCTAGCCACTGGGCACGCACGCTGGCGGGAATGCCCACCTTGGGCTGCCCCTCGATGATCGTCTCAGGCGTGATGCACACCTCCACGCCACCCACCACCCAGAGGTGCTCTTCGATGACCTCGATGAGCTCTGTGAACTCGATCATCCGCCCAGGTGCACCGGCAGGGAGTTCCACACGGATCCACTCGGCCCGCAAGTCCCCATCCGCCTGCCAGGTGGCCGCGACCAGAACCCAGGCTCCTACCTCTGCCTTGCCGCCTTCTTCGATAATCCTTGTACTGTCGTCAACGAGAACGGTCTCTCCCCTGATCGTCCACTGCGTGTGTCCGATGGCCTCGATCATGCCTTCAAAGCGGACGCTGCCGCCGCCTCTGGAGATGTCCAGCGTGTGGGCTGTTCCAGGCATTGAGGCGGTCAACAGGAGTAATGATATGAGCAGAAGGACCAGAATCCTTGCGGCGTACCGTCGTCGGTACATGGTTCCTCCCATTATGATATGATGTTCATATGATGTTCGCCTTCCTGTGGAAGGCACGCTGCGAATTCACTGGCCGGGAGTGTGTGGTTGGTGGGTCGCTCAGTGGAGTCCGCGTCGCTCACGCGGCGTGGCTGTCGGCATGCTGGTGGGTGTTTCCTCAGTAGCGTTCGTCGCCGCCAGGCTGGGAAATGCGCCGACCGTGGCTGTGACGGCGGCGGCTACGGCCGTCGGCTTGTTGGTGGCTGTCTACTGCTGAGTGAGGGTTAGCGCCAGGGCCATCGACAGCATCGCTGTAGGCTCCAGAACCCGAATGTGCGTTGCCAACACACTGCCATCGGCTTGCTGATTTCCCTCCACCTCTGCCCACCGGCCGATCTCTGGTACCCCCTCAACTACCGTGCCCTCACCCTCGATCACGGTCGTACCCCCTATCTGCCAACGGTTGCCCGCGATACTTTCGATGACCCCCCGGAATTGCACCGGATGCTGACATTCCACGACGACACTGACAATGACCACCGAGCCGTCGGGGTACTCGTCCAGCGCGACACGGGCCAGGCAACCGACCTCGGGAGAATCACCGCTAACAGTTTCGGACGGGATGCTGTAAGCACTCCCTCCTATCGTCCAGACCTCGCCCTGAATGCTCGTGATCCGGCCGCTGAACTCTCTGCGCTCCGCAGCGGGTTCCTCAACCTTGATGGAGATTGCAACCAGGACGCCAGCGCTCCACTCGGCGTTCACCCAGACCTTGGCCCCCACAACGGCCTCCCCCGCCGTCTCGTCAACAACCGTTTCACCTGTCACCAACACCCGCTGTCCGTCTATCAGCCAGATGTCGCCTTCTTTGCTCTGGATGACGCCTTTGAAACGCACGGCTCGTGGCAATTCCGGCGTCGGGGTCGGCGGCACCGGTGTGGGCGTGTCGGTTGGTGTCGGCGTAACGGTGGGTGTGTGTGTGGGCGTAGGTGTGGGCGTGTGCGTGACAGTCCCCGTGGGCGTCGGAGTCGCCGTCTCGGTCGGCAAAGGTGCGATAGTTGGCCTTGGCATGGGGGTCTCGGGTTGCTCTGGTGTGTCGACCGGCGGGAGCGCCGTTGGACTGCCCGCAGCAGAAGGCGAGTCGGTTGGCGAGGGGATGGTCGTTGGCGTCCAAGTGGGCGTGGCCGGAATGGCTGTCGGCTCCTCTACCTCCGGAAGGGGTTCTGGCGTGACAACAGGCGGCGCCAGGATGCGGATGCGGCCGGCCACCAACTCGCCGGGGCGCTCCACCTGGGCTTCCACCAGGGCACGAGCCCCTATGGCCGGTATTCCTTCCACTTCGGTCAGCGCATCCAGGTTTACGGTCACACCGCCGACAAGCCAGCTCTCCGCGTCCATCGCTTCGATCATGCCGCTGAAGTCAAGCCGCTCCACGACGCGGCCGCGGGTCACGACCTCCTG
>DFBV01000193.1:10974-21986 GCA_002366755.1 Anaerolineales bacterium UBA3071 | reverse complement strand
GTCAGCAAGGCCAGTACCAGCAGCGTCGCCACGGCCACTGTCGCCCACGCCGGTGCGTGGGCCACTGGAGCCCAGGAGATGCGTGGCAGCCGAAGCCGCGGGCGTGAGCGCTGTCGGGCTGCAGCTCGCTCACCGTTCAGGCGGGCGGAGGCTGCTGCGGCCAGGAAGTCGCCCTTGGCTTTTGTTGCTGCTTCCGGCAAGCGCGGCGGCACAGCATCTGCTTGACGGATGACTGCCACGACTGCGAGTAGCGGCTCGATCTCTTCGCGGTGCGCCTGGTAGCGCTCCAGGCAGGCTGAGACCGATTCCCCTTCCAGCAGATGGTCAATGCATTCAGCCAGAATCGTGATGAGTCGTTTGCGCTTGATCATTGTTCCATCGACTGAGCTGACATCAGGCCCCGGAGGGCGATCACTGCCCGGTATTGCAGCGCCTTGACCGCGCCTTCCGACTTCCCCAGGACGCTAGCCACCTCAAAAACGCTGTGGCCTTCCAGAAAACGCATAGCCACGACCTGCGCCTGGTCGTGTGTGAGTTGCTGCACTGCCAGTAAGAGTCGTTCGTGAGCCAGTTTCCGATCTGTGATCTCTACCGGGTCCCCATCGGCGGCTAGAAGCGGAGGGGCATCATCCAACGAGACGCTCCTGGTTCGAGAGCGCCGCCGGAAGTGGTCCACCACCAGATTGTGAGCAATGCGATAGAGCCAACCAGAGAAAGATGTCTTCCAAGCCTGACCCTTCTGGATCGCTTCCAGCATGCGCAGAAAGACCTGGGCGGCCATGTCCTCTGCGAGATCGGCATCGCCAAGGCGTCGGTAGAGATACCTGTGTATCTTCGGGGCATAGAGATCGTAGATGGCTTCCAGAGCTGCCACATCGAGCTGTTTGGCTCGCTCCAGCAACTGCCCCTCATCATCGGCCACGAACATGCCTCTACTATCCTTAGACGCTAGAATCGAGAAAAGACTACGCTCGCTGGCGAATTGGTGCCCACACAGGCTGACCGGCAGGTGAGTGGACAGGTTATGGGACAGACTATGGTACAGATTATGGTACAGGTTCTCTGTCTTACGGCTCCACCAGTTCGCCAGTCTCCTGGTCGCTTGCTTCTTTGGATGCTCTCCAGACGACATAAATGCGCTGCAAGGCGGTGATCTGGCTGAGGATGGCCAGCAGCCACAGTCCGATGCGTACTTGGCCCACGATCAGGGCAGTTATGAGGAGAACCACCCGTTCCACCCGGGTCAGAAAGCCCTTCTGGCACTCCAGACCGACGCTTTCGGCCCTTGCCCGCGTGTAACTGACCAGCAAAGAGCCCACGATGGCCACGTAGAGGAGCACCAAAGCTTCGCTATCGCCCAGGCGCAGGAAGTATATGAAGAGCCCCAGAAGGGTCACCGCCTCCGAATAGCGGTCGAGGGTGGAATCAAGGAAGGCACCGAACTGGGTAGAACGGTCCTGCAATCGGGCCATCACACCATCCACGCCATCGGCCCCCGCTCCGATGAGCATCAGAAACCCGGCTAATCGTAGATGCCCCAAGGCCAGCAGTGTGGCTGCTCCTGCTATCATCAGCAAGCCGAGGATGGTGACATCATTGGGGGATGCGCCCAATCGGATGAAGAAGCGGGCGATCGGCTCGGTGATCCACATGGTGTAACGGCGTAAGAGTCTGGTGATCATGAACTACTCCGGGAGCGGGAGGTTATGCAACGGTGGACTCAGAGCAATCTTACACCCAAACCCTTCCCCTGTCAAACCAATCCAACTCGCTCGGACAGGAGCGGTGCTTCGAGGCTTGCACCGGAATCCAACGAGCCACCTGATGTCAGGCAGGTGGCTCGTCCGTTCTTGTCATCTCAGCGTGCCCTCGCCAGTCGGATAGAGCCCTTACTTCATGAGCAGTGGCGCATAGACGCACGAATCCGCCACAAAGAGGTTGACGTCCACTCCCTGGATGCGGTTCGCGACGTACTCGGGCCAACCGATGATGACGATGGTGGCCACGTGCTGGCCCACGCTGAGTCCGCTTGGATCAACCTGCACATCGATGTTGTCAGGCGTGTTGCCGCTTTCTGGCGCGAGCGTGATCCAGTCCACCGGGGGCAGAAGCTCTCCACCAAGGGCTATGCCCTGGGCAGTCACTTCCGGTGCTTTGCCAGCAGCCGTATCTAGCAGCCCTGCTAAGCCCCCTGCAGAAGGTTCGACCGCTATTGCCATCCACTCAATGTCGCTTCCCCCTCCCTGCTGGGAGATGGCCACTCTCCGGGATTGAATGGCATTGGAACAGGAAGCGACGAGCTCCAGGGTCGCGGGGCTGACTTGCATGACGGGCGGCCGTACGATCAGGGTCACTGCAAGAGTGAAGGGGCTGCCTATCACGTCGCCAGCGTCGAAGACAATGTTCCCGATGTGCGTACCGGGATACAACTCCTCGCCGTGTACCTCCACCCAGGCTGTGGTCGGCGTGTTGCCTGCCGTGGGGGTGATCTCCAGCCAGGCGACCTCCGGCGTCGCGGTCCATGAGAGCGACGTACCGCCGCCCAGATTCTGAACGGTCACAGGTTGCAGCGGGGGATTGGTCTGTCCCTGATCCATCTCGAAGGCAAGCTCGGCAGGGGTCACACCAAGCCGCGGCAGCGTGACAACCACCGCCAGCGTCACGTTAATGTACTGAGGACTAGCTCCTATGCCGGCGTCAGCATCGACGCGGATCTGTCCTGAGTAGGTGCCACTGGACAACGTCGTGGGGTCCACGGAAACGCTCAAAGTAGCAGGCGTGGTGCCGCTGGTGGGGGTGACACTCAGCCAGTCGGTTCCTTCGGTGACAGTCGCCGTCCAACCGAATTCATCGCCTTCCCCCACGTTGCTGATGAACACTGCCTGGGCTGGTGGGATGACACCCTCGAAAGAGAAAGACAGCGTGCCAGGATTCGCCCCCAGCGTTGGCCCCGCGACAACGCCCGCGCCGTCCAGATTGCCCACAGCGAAGTGGCCTTTGAAGGAGCCGGATTCTTCGTAGAAGTTGTCACTCGCCTCGGGCCTGTCGTAGACGCGATACTTGGTACTGCGCACCAGGATCACTTCGTCCCTGCCGTCCCCTTCCAGGTCGCCGGTCTCCATGGCCAGCCAGCCGCCGTGGGGGCTGTTTGCACCCGCCGGCTCAAACGTACGCATGACCGCTCCGGCGATGTTGCGCGAGATCAGGGTGATGTCCGTGTCGGTGCGATTGCGATACATGACGAGTTCCTCATCCCCGTCGCCATTGAGATCTGCCCCTTCGATGTCGGTGAAGTAGGGGAAGAAGTTTCCCACCCAAACATCCTCGAGGCTGGTTCCTCCTGCCCAACGGAAGACCAGAACGGAGGGTAGCTCGCCCAGCACGTCCCTGCGTGACGTCACTATCTCCACTCTGTCGCCTGTACTGACCTTGTGCGTGTTGATCAGTTCCAGCAACAGCCAGTCAAAGGTGTACCCACGCTCATGCAGCGTGGAGTAGTTGTTGGCGGGATTCTGGATGAGAACGAGACGATCCTTGAATCCTGTCTCGCCATTGCGCATCAGGGCAAGGTCATCGTAGCCATCGCCGTTGACGTCCCCTAGCTCCACATCCAGCCACTTAGTGCCATGCTCCATGTCCTTCCGCAGGGTCCAACCCGTTCCTGTGGTGTTGCCGTCGTACACGAGGATGTGAGATTTGACATTGTCTGGGGCGTCGTCTTCGCGCAGGAGCACGATTTCGTCACGACCGTCGCCGTCAATGTCTCCGGTGGCCATATCGTAGTACTTGTAGGGGGAGCTGATGCTCCACTGGCCAGCGACCGCCACCTGCCCCGGCTGGACCACGGGATCGAAGAGTTTGGCTAGACCACCTCTGCGGGCCAGGATCTCCTGATCGCCATCGCCGTTGAAGTCGCCCAAGGTCACCGCCTTCCAACCGGTGTCGTCCGATTGCCAATCCACTTCCTCGTAGCCGCTGGGAACGTTCGGATCTACCACCTTGATGCGGCCATTGCCTTCCAGCAGAACCAACTCGTCGTCTTGTACGGCCAACCCCAATGCTCTCTGCTCAGCCCAGGGGCTGACGAGAAGCATCACGGGTGCCATGATGATGGTAAGGGCCAGGCAGGCCGTCCACCATATTGACTTGCGCATTGATTGTCCTCCTATTGAACAAAGTGAATGCCGGCAAGCTGTCCGGCACTTGCTGGTGGGGATTATAGCACAACTCCAGATATGGGCAAGAACAAGCCTCTCTCTGTCAGGCTGTCACGTCTGCTGCGATCGCCACGATAGCAGATGCCGCAGATCACGATCCCGTATCTCAACATGCAGCAGTTGATGTCCCCGGCAGTAGGCGTTCTCTTGCAGCGCCTCTTCAAGACTGCTCCATCGTTGGGGGTAGAGGTCGTCGTTGCTGATCACTCGCCAGAAGCCGCCGCTTTTGAATATGCACAGCACGTGCGCGGCACGCAACAACCCAACCTCGAAGGGGTTGATGGCAATGGTGACCACGTAGCAATCGGAGGGGGCATCGCAGAAGGGTAGGACATTCTGGGCTGAGAAGTAGGCCAGTCCATCGCAATCGTCCTCGAAGAGGCCCTGCGTCTGGAGTTGCCATTCCATGTACTCCAGGCTCGGCAGGGTGTCGAAAGCGCCGCCCAAGGGCTCCTCTTTCCAGCGGACGGCAGTGGGCAGCCACTGTCCATATGCTTCCAGAGAGGCGTGAGAACGCTGCTGCCACGGAAGGTGGGGACGCCACAGGTCTACCAGCCGTGAGAGTGGCACTTTTCCCCAGCGGAACCAGGTCTTGAGGCCGAATACGTAGAGGGCTACCAGGCATCGTTGTATCATCGTCTCAGCCTTGTTCCGGCTTCTTCTGGGGCTTCGCCAAATGCTCTTGGAACCACTCGATGGTCAGCCGCAGCCCTTCCTCCAGCACCACTCGCGGTTGCCAACCCAGCACTCGCCGCGCCTTGCTGATGTCCGGCCGGCGGGTTTGGGGATCGTCCTTCGTGCGCTCGTCCGCCGGTGTCACAAACACGATTTCCGAGGAACTGCCGGAGACTTCCAGCATCTTGTGGGCGAATTCGAGAACGGTCATTTCGTGCGGGCTGCCCAGGTTGACCGGGTACACCTCGTCGGACAGCAGCAGACGGTAGAGCCCCTCCACCATGTCTGAAACGTAGCAGAAGCTGCGGGTTCGCGACCCATCGTCGTAGACTGTCAGTGGCTCTCCCAGCAGCGCCTGCTTGACGAAATTGGGCACCACGCGGCCATCGTCCAGTCGCATGCGGGGGCCGTAGGTATTGAAGATCCTGGCAGTGCGCGTCTCCAGGCCGTGAGCCCGATGGTAGGCCATGGTCATTGCCTCGGCGTAGCGTTTCGACTCATCGTACACGCCGCGCGGGCCGATGGGGTTCACATTGCCCCAGTACGTCTCGGGTTGTGGATGCACTTTGGGATCGCCGTACACCTCGGAGGTGGACGCCAGCAGGTAGAGCGCTCGCTTGACCACGGCTAATCCCAGCGTCTTGTGCGTGCCCAGCGCTCCTACTTTGAGGGTCTTGATTGGCTTCTCCAGATAGTCCACAGGACTGGGCAACGACGCCAGATGCAGGATGACGTCCAGCGGCCCGTCCAGGTGGATGTATTCGGTCACGTCATGGAAGATGAAACGGAAGCGGCGGTGACTGGCCAGGTGAGCGATGTTATCCGTAGACCCAGTGACCAAGTTGTCCATGGCGATGACCTCGTGGCCTTCGGCCAGGAGGCGGTCGCAAAGGTGCGAGCCGATAAAGCCAGCACCGCCAGTGACAAGAATGCGCATGTTCTCCTCCCCTAGACCTCGTCCTCTCCCCCGTGCTCACGCTGGAAGATGCCTAGCGTGAGCATGAAGATGAACGCCAAATCCACAAGGAAAATCGAATTGTCAATCAGGCCGTGCGCTGCGGTGGCCACCAGGCTGGCCAGCAAGCCCAGTTGGAGCGCTCGTCGGTCTGCGTTGGCTGTGCGTCGCCACGCCCGCCACCCGGCCCGGAAGCCAGCCACCATCAGCCAGAGGCCAACCGCCAGCCCCAGCAGCCCCAGCCGTGTCCAGAAGTCCAGTACGACATTGTGCGGATGGCTCAGGTTCAGTTCCTCCCAGGCTGCTGGTAGCACGTAGCGGGTGCCGTACTCGTAGAGGAAGTTGTCCGGTCCTACTCCCAGCCAGGGATGGTCGAGCGCCATGTTTACCGCCCCCCGCCACAGTCGCAGGCGGATGAAGCTCGTGCCCTGGGTGAAATCGAACAGCCCCGCGAAGCGCTCCGTGTGGAAAAGGGGCATCATGGCCAGCCCGGCCACCAAGAGGAAGGCCAAGGCGATGACCAACGGCCGCCGCGGCTTCGTGCTACCGCCAGCAAGCGAGCCGGCCAGTCCCAGAAAGAGCACAGCCGCTGGCAGTCCGAGCAGTAATGCCCCCCTGCTGAAGGTGACGATGCAGGCCAGGCCGATAGGGATCATCAGCAGGCCGTAGGCCCAGCGCCGCCAGCGGGTGCGTCCGTACGCCATCACCGCGCCCAGCAGCGGCACGATGCGATCCAGGTACAGCCCCAGATTGTTGGGCGAGCCGTAGAACGCTCGAACCCGCCACACCCCTTCCACGTCCACCCGCCCCTGCCCCGTAGCCAACTGCCACAATCCCAAGGCGCTTACCGCCAGCGCGCCCAGCACCAGCCCGTCCATCAGAGGCCAGAGGGACAACGGCTTTCCATCGCCCCGCTGCGCACGGCTTATCAACAGGTAGAACAGAGCGGACTCCAGGATGACCACGCGGAACTCCCGTTGAGCCACGCCGGTGTTGCGAGCTGTCAGCAGCGAAAGGGCGGATACGGCGACGAACGCCAGGACAGGCCAGTCCAGATTCGTGATGCGTGGTTTGTGGTGCGTGATGCGGCGGCGAAGCCAGTGGAGGGCCAACAGCACGGTTCCCAAGACGGTGAAGATCTCGACGTGTGAGAACTGGCGACCCAGGATGGTTTTGGGGCGAAGGAAGAGGGGGATGGCAAAGGCGATCAGTGGCAGTACCAGATCGAGCCGCAGCGCCAGCAGCAACGCCAACAGGCTCAGGCTGAGCAGGTCTAGCACCAGCCAGGGAGAGAAGGCGAACAGTGTTGCTGTCGCAGCAACGCACGCGACCTGCCAGCGCTCGTCCAGGCAGTGAAAGCGCGCGGCCACGGTGCCCAGACGTTTCCCAACCCAGCGCAGGCTCTCCCGCGTCGCCGGGCGACAGGCCAGACGCACTCCGTTGCCGATGGTCAAGAAGGCGAGAAGTCCCAAACCTCCCAGCAGCCACGTCTGCCAGGGGCTCTGCTCGCGACTGACGATGATCCGCTGGATGGCCCACTGGCCCCAGCCGCCGGTAGCGACGATGCGTGCCTGGTGCAAGCCATCGTCCAGGCCGCGAGCCAGCGTCACTCGTTCGTGTGCCGAGAGCGGATCGTAGAGGGTGAGGTTGGTCTTGCCGTCTCCGTCCCGCGGCAGCGCGTTGGCTGGCTGTCCATCCACACTCACCGTGAAGTAGGCCCAGTACGCCCCCCGCTGGATATCCAGGTCGAGCCGCGTGCCCAGGAAGGCAAATTCCAACGTGTCGCCGCTCTGGCCGACGTCGGCAGCCTCGGGAGTGATTCGCCAGTTGCCCCTGTAGCGGAACGCGGGATGATCCGGCGCGTGTATTCCCGGAGGGAGGAGCGGAGCTTCGCTGGTTGCCTCGCATAGCGTTGTCAGCGCTGGCCGAGGCTGTCCTGCCTGGTCAACCAGAGCGAATCCCCAGTGAGCATCGTAGGGAGCAACGTCTGGGTGGTAGCTGGCCCAGAACATGAGCCCCAGCCAGGGCCAGTCGTGTCTTGCCCGCTCGAAGGCCTCAACGATGTAGTCAGCCTGCGTCGCCTCGTTCACCTGTCCCCAAATGGAGGGCGCACCAGTCCAGCCAGGCAGCGGCGCGTTCCAGCCGAACTCCACGGCCCACAGCGGCGTGTGCGCGTCGCCGTGCCGCTCCATCACCTCCCGCACCAGGGCGATCCGCCCGAAGTTCAACACGTCCGGGCTCAGCAGCGGGTCGTCAGGGCCGGCATTGAAGCCATAGGGCTTGGCGGCGGCGATGTCGAACCATTCGGCTGCGCCTATCTGGTAGAGTTGATCTAGATAGGTGATGTCGCTGAGGTTGGCGCCGCCCGTTTCCACGGTGGGCGCCAGGCCGGCCAGCAAGACCCAGGCGGTGGGGTCGGCTGCCTTCACCTGCACGAAGCCTTCGCGCAGCAATCCGAGGTAATCTGCAGGGTCGGCGGGGCGTGCGCCCCAGTGCGGGGCGATGTTCGGCTCGTCCCAAATCTGGTAGAAGTCCACCATCTCCCCGTAGCGGCGGGCGAAGGCGGCGGCGAAGTGACCGAAATCGGCTCGCTCATGTGGGGGGGCGAAACGGTTGCTGGCATCCGCTTCGGCTCGGGCCCAGGCGGGCGAGGTGTCCAGCACGGCGATGAGGTGCAGGTCCTGCTGGGCAACGGTCTGCACGATACGGTCCCAGGCGGCCCACTCGAACTGATCCGGCTGCGGCTCGATATCTGGCCAGGGGAAACGCTGCCGCAGCCAGTTCAGGTCGGCTGCCTGGAGGTCATCCAGCGCAGCAGCCAGTCCGGCGTCGTCGTACTGTTCCAGCGCCACGTTGATTCCCAGCCGCCCGTGGACGGCGGGGGTGATCGCTGGCGGTGGGCCGTAGGTCACGCCGCGCGCCGCCCGGCGGGCGCTCCGCCATAGCCCACTCCCTGCGCCAACGAAAGCCAACACGAGCAGGAGGTGCAGCGCCAGTATCAGAAGGGGTCGCCAGGTTCCAGTGCGGATGGGTATTGAGGTCGTATTGCCCCTGCGCATAGTCTCGAAATCGTACCACAGAATCGCCGTTTTGGGAAACGGGGATAGCATCTTCATTTGCGCAAACCCGCCTCCTCCTGTAAAATGCATTGTAGGTCAAACGCGAAGCGCGAAGTGACCCTACTCAAGAAAGGCGGAAGCCATCAGCGGATGAAGCGGATAGGATGCGAGAGAATCCGCTCAATCCGCTGACGATCTTGCGGTTTTTCAGAGGCGTCGCAAAGTGCAGAGCGCCAGACGTAGGAGGAGGCCGACGATGAGCGAGGAAGCCACCCACGAAGAGCAAGAGACTATAACGGTGGAAGGCGAAGAACTCAGGGACGTCCAGGCGGAGACGGTGCACATGTACCAGAGCGCGGCGGGGACGATCACCGCCAAGCAGGTGACCGTGGAGCAGGGCGGCGTGCAGCGCATCGAGGCGGAGACGGTCAGCCTGACCCGGGGCGGGGTGCAGACCATCCAGGCTGGACAAGTCGAGCTGCAGCAAGGCGGGGCTGTATCGGTGCGCGGCGAGGATGTGCGGTTCACTCAAGGCGGAGCGATCATTGTCGCTGGAGAGGCCGTGAGCCTGAGCGACTCGATGACCATGGCGGTTGTGGGCGATGAGGTGAGGATCGAGAACAGTCGCACGCTGCTGCTGCTGGCCGGCTCCGTCGAGGGGGACGTGCAGACCGTCTTTGATAAGGAGACGGCCATCGCCTTCGGCGCTGCCGCCGGCCTGATCTGCGGCCTGTTTTGCCTGTTGAAGGGGTTGCTCAGCCGCAGGGGGTAAGTGAAAGGAGGATGACCATGGCGAGCAGTAGATACGCTGGCGACCGGGCCGCGAAGTGGATGCGTTGGGTTGCCCGTGGGATAGGCACGCTGGCCGCAGTATTCTGGCCGCTCGCCTTGTTGGCCAGCGCGATCGGTGAGATGATCGGGGGCGAATTCGAGCGGTCGCTGGAAGGGGCGATGCTGGCAGCGCTGGTGATCGTTGCGGTGGTGGGTGTTGTCATCGCCTGGCGGCGGGAGGCGATCGGTGGGGCGATAGCGGTCGTCGCCGGCGTTGCCCTGTGCATCTTCGCCTACGTCACCGCCAGCTTCAACGAGGGCTTCGCCATGGCGGTTTCCGGTGGGCCCTTCCTGTTGGCGGGCGTTCTGTTCCTCGCCGGTTGGTGGCGATCCCGGTGAGCGGGTGTGGTGTGGTACGAACTTGATGTGACATTGCCTGGCTATCGTCGGGGAATCTGGTTCGATAGCTTCGGATGGGAGTAGCTGTCAATACTCATAGTCGTGATGACGAATCCTGTTGAGATAAGGAGTAACTCGGAGAATGACCACATTGGAATTGCAGGTTGAACCCCGCACTACTGTGGGGCGGGGGCTGAAGACACTGCGAGACCGGGGCTACGTGCCTTCCGTGCTCTATGGGCATGACATCTCCTCGCAACCGTTACAGGTCGAGGAACGGGCCCTGAGGCTGCTGTTGGCGCGCGGTGGAGCGCACAACATTATCTCCCTCTCCATCGCTGGCACAAAGGAATCACACATGGTGCTGATGCGCGAGGTCCAGCGTCATCCCACGAGGCCACTCGTGCTACATGTGGACTTCTACCGCGTGGTGATGACGGAGAAACTGCAGGCTCATGTGCCCCTGGTTATCGTTGGTGAATCGCCGGCTGTTGTCAATAACATGGGTGCGTTGGTGCAGAACCTGGACAGCCTGGAGGTAGAGTGTCTGCCGGGTGATCTGCCGTCATCCTTTGAGGTGGACATAAGCGTCCTGGAGCGCACGGACCAGAACGTCACCGTTGGCGACATCGCGTCGCCCCAGGGGGTGGAGATTCTGGACGCTCCGGAAACGGTCATCATCAGCCTGGCCGTCGCACGCGCCGTGCTGGAGGAGGAGGAAGAAGTGGAGGTCGCTGCTCCTGAACCGGAGGACGTTGAAGTCGTGGCCAAGGGCAGGGCGGCGAAGGGCATTGAGGAGGAAACCGAGGAAGATTAGCTAGATCTGGCTCTGCGTAGGGGCAGCCACAATGGTTGCCCCTACTACGTCCTATTCTTCGTTCTCAGTCTGCGGCATCACCTCCCGCGTCCACTGCAAGGGATCCACAGCCACATCTC
>DFBV01000193.1:9028-10895 GCA_002366755.1 Anaerolineales bacterium UBA3071 | reverse complement strand
GCCACAGGTGCCAGTAGCCACTGTGCACGCCCGCGCCATGATCGAGGATCACCGCATTACCACGTACGGTCAGTTGTTCGGCCAGGACGACTTGGCCCGCTGCGGACGCCAGCACCAGCGCGCCCTGCTTCGCGCCGTAGTCCACCCCGGCGTGAGAGCTGCTCACTGGGCCGTCGTTGTACGACCGTCGCTGCCCGAAGCGGGAGGTCACAGACCACATCGGGCGTACTGGGATAGCAAAGTGTCCCTGCCACAGGGGCTCTGGAGCGCTCATGGCCCAGATTGCCGCCAGTCGCTCCCGCTCGCGCCGCAGTAACTTGGGATCCAGCAGCCTGCTTGTTGCTGGCGACAGATAGATGTGCTCGGTGTCGAAGTCCCCTGCCTGCACGAGGACGTCGGCGCTTGACGTCCACTGCTTGCCGTGGCCATCCAGCGCTTCCAGGGCCAGGGAATGCGGCCCTGGAAGCGCCAGCGCGTGCACCCCTGCCAGCGCCCAGTAGCGCCACTCACCTCCCGTGTCTACCTCCTCGGTTACCCAGTGCAGCGCATGGTCATCGAACGTCCCGGTCAGAGTCAGTGGTTTGCTGGCTTCTACGGCTATCGTCCACGTCTGCCCCTGGATCGGCGCTGGCGACGACACGCACAGTGCGATGATGGGTTCCGGCAGCGTTGCGGGGAACTCAATGGCTGGCCCCGGGATCAGCAATCGCTCACCGACGGAGATCAAGTCGGGGTTCGAGAGATCGTTGGCGGCCGCGATCGCTTCCACAGAGGTGCCGTAGCGCGCCGCCAGCTCGCCCAACGTATCACCTGGCCGAACGGTGTGAGTTGTTCCCGCAATGGGGTGCGGCGCCGCCAGGACAAGTGGCGCTGACAGCAGCAACAGGCTCAGAAGAAGCCACACCGTCGCAGCGCAGTGCCGCTCGCGTTTCATAGGTGTCCCTCCAGGGATTCCTGGCTCGACGTTGCCAGGTATTCCGGTTTCAGCGCGGCGATGTAGGGTTGGTTGCGGTGGATCTCGCGGAGGTCGAGGCCATAGCCGAAAACGAACTTGTTGGGGATGTCGAAGCCGACGTAGTCCAGAGGAACCTCGATCACTCGGCGGCTGGGCTTGTTGAGCAACGTGCAGACACGCAGGCTCGCCGGACGGCGGGCCTGCAGGATGCGCAGCAGGTAGTCCATCGTGCGGCCCGTGTCCACTATGTCCTCGACGATAAGAACATTGCGGCCACCAATTGGCTCATCCAGGTCTTTGAGGATGCGCACTACTCCTGTGGTCTCAGTACTGTGGCCGTAGGAAGAAGTGGCCATGAAGTCAATGGCATGGGGTACGCTGATGTGGCGCATCAAGTCGGTCAGGAAGAGGACGCCTCCCTTGAGCACGGCGATGAGCAGCAAGTCCTGGCCCCTGTAGTCAGCGCTGATCTGCTGTCCCAATTCAGCCACGCGCGATTGGATCTCTTCGGAGGTGATGAGAATGTCAGCTATGTCGCTGATCGGCATGTGGAAAGCCTCCGTGATGATTTCTGCAGCGAAATGCCTGTGACACGCCAGCGTTGGCGGCCACGCGGCCGCTGCCACCAGCGCGACCAGGGCAAACCCCAGGTCCAGGCCATACCATCGTGTGCCGCATCGCCGAGGTAGAAGGTTACCTGGTGAGCCTCACTCTCGCGCTGTAGCGTCACCTCCACGCGAGCGGCAAAAGCATCGTAGCCATCGGGGAGCTGTATCGGCTCGCAGCAGTGGCTCCAGTAAGTAGCCGGCCCGACGTGAACCTCCGCCCCTGGCACGAGCGATGCCAGTTCCTTCACTTGCGCCCGCTGCTTGTCTGCGCGCTCGGCTATCCAGGCGTCATCTCCAGGCGGAT
>DFBV01000193.1:8142-8887 GCA_002366755.1 Anaerolineales bacterium UBA3071 | reverse complement strand
CTCCCTCTGCCACCTCTTCCCCGATGAAGACCAGAATGCACTGTTTCAGCGGAAAGCGTCTTCTGGGCATTTTACCTCACCTTACCGGTCTCGGCAAGCCGCTGGCGGAACATGGGCGACCGTAGTAGCGACCTCAGTCGGTTTCGCAGCGGGAATCACGACTGAAGCCGTCACTACGTGTCCCCAACGCCATACGTTCATGCCGTCGTCACCAGACTCGGCATATGAAGCCCTTGAGATATGCCCCCTGGGGGAAGGACAGCAGAACAGGGTGATCGGGTGGCTGCCCCAGCCACTCCAGGAGCTGTACGTCTCGTCCGGCGTCCACACCCGCCCCAAAGACCACCTTTTGGAACAGATCCGTTGAGATCAGGCCGGAGCAGGAGAAAGTGGCGAGGATGCCGCCCGGACGCAGAAGCTTCAGTGCCAGCAGGTTGATGTCCTTGTAGCCTCGGGTGGCCGATTGGATCTGCCTCTTCGTCTGGGCGAACTTAGGCGGGTCGAGGATGATCAGATCGAACTGCCGCGCCGTGTCGCGGAAGTTGCGCAGTACTCCAAACACGTCGCCGGCGATCTGTTCTGCTTGGCAGTCCGGATCGAAGCCATTGAGCGCCAGGTTGCGCTCGGCCAGTTCCAGTGCCGCGAACGAACTCTCGACGTTGGTTACGTGCTTCGCGCCCATGGCCAGCGTGTAGACGGCGAAAGCGCCCGTGTAGGCGAACGCGTTGAGCACTTCCTTCTCGGC
>DFBV01000193.1:0-8021 GCA_002366755.1 Anaerolineales bacterium UBA3071 | reverse complement strand
GCTTCGCTCGTAGATGCCCCGTGGGTTCTTCTTCGTCTCCATCCCCATCAGCAGTTCGATGATGGTCTTCTTCTGCCGCTCAATGCCCGCGGTCAGGAACTGTGCCACCAGCCAGTCACCGTAGCGATCCACCACCAGCCCGGGCAGCCCGTCGCTCTCAGCGTGCACCAGCCGGTAGGCGGTGGTCTCGGGGTCAGCGGCCAGCGCAGCGCGGCTGGCGATGGCGCGCTGCAGTCGCCGTTTCCAGAAGTCTCGGTCGATCTGTTCCTCAGCGTCCCAGGTCAGCAACCGCACGGTGATCTGAGAGCGGCGGTTGAGGTAGCCGCGGGCCAGCCATTCGTCGGTGGCACTGACCACGTCCACCACATCACCATCGGCCGCTTCTCCTTCGATGCGCCGAATGGCGCCGGAGAAAAGCCAAGGGTGACGGTTGATGATGGGTTTCTGTCTGCCGGGTTTCAGGAGCACTCTGACCATGAATGTCCTCGTCAAGATCGGTCAAGCAACATGCAGCGCGCAATATCGTGCGACCTGCTGCGTACTGCGCGTTCTGTCTACCGTGCGCCTCGCGTCAGCCTGTGGAAGCGCAGTTGCAGCACACGCTGCGTGGCTGCCGTGACCCGCGTCCGTTCGTCCTGCCGATAGCCTACCACCCAGGCGATGCCTGATCGGCCGACCAGCAGCGGCCAGCGGCTGCGCAACTCCTGCGGCAGCTTGACGTTGATCATGAAAGCGGAAAGCTCAGCAGTCCGGCCGCCCATGCCCAGTGGCTGAAAGCGGTCGCCGGACTGCCTGGGCCGCAGATGCAGCTCAACGCCCGCTTCCTCCGCGTCCAAGAAGGCCTGCCAGCGGTCGGCGTTTACCTCCCATCCGGCTGGCAGTTCCGCGTGTGTCAGCAGGGCGGTCTCGACACGCCAGTCCGTATTGGGCAGGGTGACGGCGCCGGGCACGGGCAAGGTGAGCCGTGGCGCATGCAGCAGCGGTAGATTGGGCGGCGACGGTTCGCACTCCTCTTCCGCGACTACCAGGCGGTCGTAGCCAAGTGTGAGCATAAGCCCTTGGGGCAAGGTGGCCTGCGCTCCAGTGGACTTCTCCCGCGCCAGCCACAAGGCGTCCTCGATGTGCACGAAGCTGACGTTGCGCAAGCCGTGCCGTAACCGGTGCACTGCCTCGCGCAAGCTAGCTCTCTGCAGGCTGCGTGGCAGTTCTCTCCATGCCGTCAAGTCGAACTCGATGGATCTCTCGCCTTCGGCGATGACCGTTTGCGTCCAGGCTTGTTCGAGCGAGGCTCGCAGCAGAGCGTAGTCGTCGGCGATGACTCTTGCCGAGCGGCGAAGGATGTCTCGCACCTGGGGATTGTACGTTTCCAGTAGGGGCAGGAGCTTGTGGCGCAACCGGTTGCGGTGGAAGGTCGTATCCAGATTGGAACGGTCGAAGCGGGGTTTCAGACCGTGTGCCAGGCAGTAGGCTTCGATCTGAGCGCGTGGGACTTCCAGCAGCGGACGGACCAGCCGCAGCCCGCAGGTATCCGGTTGCTCAGCAGCGGGCAGCAGCGGTAGTCGCAGCGTGTCCAGGGGGGTCACTGGCAGCATTCCCCGCAGGCCTGCCAGACCTGCGCCTCGAAGCCAGTGCATGAGCACCGTCTCGGTCTGGTCGTCACCATTGTGCCCCACGGCGATGGTGTGCGCTCCGATTTGCCGGGCGACGCGGGCCAGGAAAGCGTAACGGGCCTGGCGAGCGATCTCTTCCAAGGCGATGCCCGGCTTGGCAGCCAGCGCGGGCACATTCACCCTCTCCACAGTGCAGGGCAACTCCCAGGCTGAGGCGGTCTCGCGCACGAAGGATGTGTCAGCGTCCGCTTCGGCGCCGCGAATCCCGTGGTGGAGATGTGCCACGTGAAGCTGAAGCCCGTATTCGGATACTGACTGGTGCAGGACGTGCAACAGGCACAGAGAATCCGGGCCGCCTGAAACCCCGACCACCAGCTTTTCACCGATGGTGAACAACTGATGTCGCTCAATAGTACGTCGCACCCAGGTCAATAGATCTCGCTTCACGGTTGAGCCTCGCGCGGTTGCCATTAGATACCAGGGCGTTCCTGATCACGGGGCACTGATCCCTGGTACCTGACCCGCACATGGATTATACCACTCGTTTTCCCTCTAGGCCAACTTGTGGTATAATGTTAGGTGGTTCTGGGGCGAGACTGCTCGCCTCGGCCGAAAATCATGCTTCAGGAGAAAACGCGTGGCTAGCCCTCTCAACTGGTTACTGGGCCTCTTCTCCCTGGATGTAGGCATTGATCTGGGGACGGCCAACATATTGGTCTACGTTCGCCGCAAAGGAATCGTGATCCGAGAGCCTTCCGTGGTGGCTATCGAAACCAAGACGCAGAAAGTTCTGGCTATCGGCGAGGAAGCGAAGGCGATGGTGGGTCGCACGCCCGCTAACATCGTGGCCATTCGCCCACTGCGGGATGGTGTCATCTCTGACTTCGATGTCACGGAGAAGATGCTGCACTACTTCATCAACAAGGTACATGAGCGCATGGTGATGCGCGTTCCTCGCCCGCGAGTGGTGGTGGGGATTCCCAGCGGCGTGACTGAGGTGGAGAAGCGGGCGGTGTATGACGCTACCACCAGTGCTGGGGCGCGGGAGGCCTATCTCGTTGAGCAACCTATGGCCGCCGGCATTGGCGCCGGGCTACCCATCACCGAAGCCACCGGCAGCATGATCGTGGACGTCGGTGGTGGTACCACGGAGGTCGCGGTGATCTCTCTCGGCGGCATCGTCGTCTCTCGCTCTCTGCGCGTCGCCGGTGACGAGATGGACGAGAGTATCATCAACTACGCCCGCCAGAAGTACAACCTGCTCATCGGCGAGCGCACGGCGGAGCAGGCCAAAATCGATGCTGGCTCCGCCTACCCGCTGGAGGAAGAGCTGACGGTCACCCTGCGCGGCCGCAACCTGATCACCGGGCTGCCCGAGGCCGTGGACGTCAGCAGTGTGGAATTGCGAGAAGCGTTGAGTGGTCCCGTCAGCGCCATCGCCCAGACGGTCAGGAATACCATCGACGAGACCCCACCGGAGCTGATCTCTGACCTAATGCAGCATGGCATTGTCCTCTCTGGTGGCTGTTCGCAGTTGCGAGGGCTGGACGAGCGACTGAGCGAGGAAACGAAGATGCAGGTGCGCGTCGCTGAAGACCCCATGACCTGCGTAGCCCTCGGGGCAGGCATGATTCTGGAAGAGTTGGACACGCTGCACAAGGTGCTGACCGACACGCAGCGGAGGGGCGTAAT
This sequence comes from Anaerolineales bacterium UBA3071, assembly GCA_002366755.1. Classification (GTDB taxonomy): domain Bacteria; phylum Chloroflexota; class Anaerolineae; order UBA3071; family UBA3071; genus UBA3071. Next base: position 4,719 of record DFBV01000193.1, on the reverse strand, counting down.
GCGTTAAGCCGCCAAGCCATGAAGAGTCCGCGCAGAAGCCCAGTCGTACCCCTTCTCCTCATAGCTTTCACTCTCGTGGCCCTCGTCCTGCACGAAGTTGGTTATCTGCAAGCAGCGGAGGATGTCGTCCTTCGCCTCGTCACGCCCGTCCAATCGTGGTTCAGCAACCGGGCCCGTGGCGTCGGCGATGTGGTGCAGACCCTCCGGGATCTGCGCACCCTGCGTGATGAGAACGCCCGCCTGCGCCAAGAGAATGATGCCCTGATCATTGAGAACGTGCAACTCAAAGAGGCAGAGGCAGAGAATGAACGTTTGCGCCGTCTACTGGACTTCACCAGGACCAATCCCTCCTACGACTACCGCGGCGGCGAAGTGGGCGCCCGCGTGATTGGACATGACCCCAGCGCCTATCTTGATTTCGTCATCATTGACCTGGGGGAGAGGCAAGGGGCCTCATTGGACATGCCGGTGGTGACCGAGAGGGGGCTGGTCGGGCGCATCACTGAGGTGCACGACACCTCCTCCGAGGTGCTGCTGATCACTGATGTCAACAGTGCGGTCACTGCCCTGATCCAGACATCCCGTGCCATGGGCGTCGTGCGCGGGTTGGCGGGCGGGGGGCTTCTGCTCGATCAGGTTCCACAAGACGTTGAGGTTCACGAGGGGGAAATCGTCATCACCTCCGGACTGGGCGACAGCTTCCCCAGGGGTCTGGTCATCGGTCAGATCAGCAACGTGTATCAGCGGGATTACGAGATGTTTCAACAGGCACGCGTGCGCCCCACCGTGGATTTTCGCAATCTGGAGCAGGTGTTGGTGATCACCAACTTCGTGCCTATTGCCGACCTGCAGAATCTACCCGAGGAAACCGAGATCACTGGCCCGTGAGCCCAAGGGAGGTTCGTCATCAGTCCATACCTCTACGTGCCCCTTCTGGGTGTCGTTGCGCTGCTGCAAGTGACTGTCGCCCCACAGATTACCATCCTGGGAGCCAAGCCAGATTTCATGCTCTTGGCTGTAGTAGCCTGGAGCCTGTTGCGCGGGACAGGAGAGGGGATCATCTGGGGCTTTGTAGGGGGACTTTGTCTGAGTCTCTTCTCCGGCGGGCCGTTTGCTCTTCCGGCGCTGGCGCTCATCGCTGTGGGCTTCTTCTCCGGATTGGGACACACGAACATCTATCGAAGCCAAATCGCCCTGCCTCTCGTCACTACGCTGGTAGCTACCCTGATCTACGGGTCGTTCTCCCTATTCCTCTCGTACATCACAGGACACTCAGTAGGGGCGACCGGCCGGTCGCCCTGGCTTGATACCCTGTTGCGTGTGATGTTGCCTTCCATGGTATTCAATGGTCTACTGATCATACCCGTCTACGTCGCCTTTCGCTGGCTCCACCACAGGACAGGGCACGAGGAGCTGCGATGGTGAGCTCTCGGAGGCCGCGGCGGTCCATGTCCCGCGTCCTGTTGTTGCGCATCGCCGTCGTACTGGCATTCGTCACCCTGGCCGGCCAGCTTTGGCGATTGCAGATCGTGCAGGGCGATACCTTCCGCTGGAGAGCCAACAACAATCGCTTCCGGGTCCTGCCCGAGCTGGCGGCACGGGGCGTGATCTACGACCGCCAAGGGTCTATTGTGGCCCGAAACCGGCCGCGGTATCAGGTCGTGGTAGTACCCGAGGATCTGCCTGAAGAAGAAGCGGAGCAGGCACGTGTGCTGCGGCGGCTGATACGGTTGCTGGAAACGCCGCTCCCGACCTCAGAGACAGCCTCGCTTGAGCAGACCCTCCCTGTCACCGAGACAACGTCGGCAAGCATTGCCCCAGCCTTGCCCTCGCTGGAAGAACTTGAAGCCAGGATATCAGAAGCTGCTCAGGAGAGTATTTTCCGTCCTGTGCTGGTGAGCGATAACATCCCGCGTGATGCTGCACTGCTGATTCAAGAGGAGAGCGGCAATCTACCAGGTATCCAGGTTCAGGTGCAGCCCCGTCGAGAGTATCCCGGCGGCGCACTGACCGCTGCCATCGTCGGCTACACAGGGCCGATTCCCCGTGAGTCCGTGGATGTATACGTTGAGCAGGGATACGTTCAGACGGACGAGATTGGCCTGGCGGGCCTGGAAGCGACCTTTGAGCAAACACTGTGCGGTGAGGCCGGCTACAGGGCGGTCGTTGTGGACGTGTACGGTCGCGAAGTGCGCGGCATTGGCCAGCCTTTGTCACCCGTTCCGGGCCACAACCTGGTTCTGACCATTGACCTGGAGTTGCAGCGGGTGGCGGAGGAGGCGCTGCGCTACGGCCTTCAGGCGGCTTACCGGCGCGCAGGCGTGGCCATTGCCATGGATCCCAGGAATGGTGCTGTCTTGGCTATGGTCACCTTGCCCAGCTACGACAACAACCTCTTCGCCCAGGGGATCTCTGCTAAGGCGTACGCGGAGCTCGCCGAAGACCTTGACCACCCCTTGGTCAACCACGCCATCAGTGGCATCTATCCCCCGGGGTCTGCCTTCAAGATCATTCCTGCTGCCGCTGGGTTGGAGGAAGAGGTGATCACTCCCCGAACCCTGCTGGGTGACAGCGAGCGATTGGATGGGGCCAACGACGGTGTGATCTGGTTGCCCAACAAGTACTTCCCATGGGACCGGCGCCAGGATCAGCCTTTCTACTGCTGGGTCCATGAGCTCGGCTATGGCCACGGGCGTATCAACGTGGTGATGGCCCTCGCGGAGTCGTGTGACATCTTCTTCTACCAGTTGGCTGGTGGCTATGCGAGGTTTGAAGGCCTGGGTCTGGAGGCCCTCGACCAGTACGCCCAACTCTTCGGTCTGGGGCAGCTTACTGGCATTGACCTGCCCGCTGAGAATCCCGGTCTGGTACCAGACGCCAAATGGAAGCGGCAGGTCTACGGTCAGAGCTGGGTCACCGGCGATACCTACAACATAGCCATCGGCCAGGGCTATGTTTTGGCCACACCGCTGCAGATGCTCAACGCCACCGTTGCGGTGGCCAACGGTGGTTACCTCTATCGCCCCAGGTTAGTCTATCGAACCACGGATGCGAACGGAAAGGTGCTCCAGGACTTCGTGCCAGAGTTGATCCGGGAACTGCCCATTGCTCGCGAGCATCTGGATGTGGTGCGCCAGGGGATGTATGAGGCGGTCAACTGGGAGCATGGCACGGCTACCGACGCAGCGCTGCCCAACGTCGCTGTGGCTGGCAAGACGGGCACGGCGGAGTTCTTTATTGATCGTAACCAGGATGGCTGGCCTGACCGAGACGCCGAGGGCAATCTCCCTACCCACGCCTGGTTCACTGCCTTTGCTCCCTACGAAGACCCGGAAATCGCTCTAGTGATCCTCATTGAGGGCGGGGGCGAGGGGTCGCAGGCCGCTGTGCCCGTGGCAGTCGAGATCCTGCAGGCCTATTTTGCTCCCGAGGAGTCTCTGGAGTTCATGGGAACAGAAGGTCAGCCGATTGAGCCGACGAAGCCGATGGATGGGGTGGACCATGGTCAGTAGACGGTGGCGACATTTCGACTACGTCCTGCTGGTTGTCACCTTGCTCCTGATCGCCCTCGGCGTTGTAATGATCTACAGTGCCACCGTCAATACGCCGGAATTGGAGGATTTGACCCGGCGGCAGTTGATCTACGCCGTGATAGGACTGGGCCTGATGGGCTTGACAGCCGTCATCGACTATCGCCTTCTGAGCAGCCTGGGCCTTGTGCTGTATTGTGTTATTCTGGGGATGCTGGGGGTCGTGTTCATCGCCGGCCAGGTTCTGATGGGGGCCCAGCGCTGGATTGACCTGGGGCTTTCCATCCAGCCCTCAGAGTTGGCCAAACTGCTCACTATCATCGTCTTGGCTAAGTTCCTGAGCGATCACGAAGAGGACATCGGACGCTGGCGCTATGTGCTGATGGCTTTGGCCATTTTGATCCCTCCGGTGGTGCTGATTTACCTGCAGCCGCATCTGAGTTCGGCCATCGTGCTCACTGCTGTGGGAGCGGTGATGATCTTCGTGGGCGGCATTCGCTGGCTTCACGTCACGATGATCGGTCTGGCTGGCGCTGCTGCTGTTCCCGTGCTCTGGTTTTCCCTCAAGGAGTACATGCAGGAACGTGTGCTGATTTTCATCAACCCCCAGAGCGACCCTGCCGCCAGCTATAACATCGAACAGGCGCTGACCAGCATTGGCTCGGGCGGCTGGCTGGGAAAAGGGTTTCTGCACGGCAGTCAGAGTCAGCTAGGCTTTCTGCGTGTGCGCCATGCCGATTTCATTTTCTCTGTCATCGCTGAGGAATTTGGTCTTGTGGGTTCCTTGCTGCTGCTGTTTCTGTTGTTCATCATGCTTTGGCGGCTGCTGCGCATCGCGGAGATGGCGCGTGATGACTTTGGCCGCTTGATTGTGGTGGGGATGACCACCATCATCTTTGTCCAGAGCGTGATCAACATTGGCATGAATCTGCATCTCTTGCCGGTGACGGGCATTCCGCTTCCCTTTGTCAGCCATGGCGGCAGTTCGTTGGTTACTCTGCTACTGGGACTGGGATTGGCGCAGAGCGTAGCCATGCGACACAGGAAGATCGAATTCTAGGAGTATGCTGATGGTAGACCCTTCTGCACATGAGTTGCTTGCGCAAATCCAGGCCGCGGTGGTTGACGTCTTCGCCCTGCGAGATGTTACCATTGAACGGCAGACCCCGTTCACCGTTCGGCTGCGCGG
>DFBV01000088.1:4842-5498 GCA_002366755.1 Anaerolineales bacterium UBA3071 | reverse complement strand
CCGGCAAAGTCGACCTCCTGCCATTCCTGAGGTTGGATGATGGCTTCCAGTTGGGCAACGGTCGCTGCAGCGAGATCGGCGAAAGTCATGATGCCCGCTTCGTAGAGCTTCTGCTCGAACACGTCGCCGATGCCGCGGATCTTGCTCAGGTCATCGGGGATGATGCCGTTCCAGACCGCGCTGACGGTGACCGACTTCTCTGCCAGCCGGCGGGCCTGCTCGTTCCAGCTTTCGTAGTCGAAGTCCTGCCACTCCTTGGGCTGGATGATGGCCTCGATCTCGGCGTCGCTCAGGGCAGCCAGCTCAGCGTACGTGCCGATGCCAGCCGCATAGAACTTCTGCTCGAAGACAGGGCCAATGCCGCGGATAGCCGCCAGGTCCTGGGCAGTGATGCCTACAGGTTCAGCCGCGGCACCCACCTTGCGAGGTACTCGCTTGCCTGCGGCCCGCATCTCGGCCTCTTCGAGCCAGGCAGCGTAGTCGCCTGCTCGCAGGCCCGCACCCTCTATAATGCTGGCCAGTCGCTCTTCGTCAGCAGCGGCCAAGTTGGCGAAGCTGGTGATGCTCGCGGTGCTTAGAGCGGTCACTGCCTTGCCTCCGATGCCCCCTATGAGCGTCAGGTTGTCGCCCTTGCGGCGGTGCAGACGATCCTGGAG
>DFBV01000088.1:3423-4775 GCA_002366755.1 Anaerolineales bacterium UBA3071 | reverse complement strand
CAGGCAGGAGCGTCAATGATAGCCCTTAAGCGGGCCTCGTCGCTGGTCGCCAACTCAGCGAAGGTGTTGATACCCCCGTCCCGCAGCAGCCCAGCGTACTTGGGGCCAATGCCCTCAATGAACGTCAGATCGTCGCCCGCCACCACCGGAGCAGGCGGCAGATCACGCAGCGTTCGCGCCTGGAGGATCCAGTCGCCGTAGTTCAGACGCCGCCACTCAGGTGCCTGAATGATACCCTGCAGTCCGGCCTTGTCCATCTCGGCGATCTGGGCAAAGGAGGTAATACCCGCCGCTCCGAGCGTTGTCGCCAATTTGGGACCGATGCCACGGACAAGGGTCAGATCATCCACTCGCACTTCGGCTTCCGGCACCTCCCCCCCTCTTTCCCCCCCATTGGGGGGGATGAAAAGGGGGGGGGTGCCAATTGCCGGTCCCGGCGCCGCCATCCCGATCTCAGGGACCTCCACCGTCGGAGCCTCGACCGCTGCCTCGGGGGTTTCTACCACCATGGTGGGAGTCTCCAATCGAGATGCCAACGCCCGTTCAAAGTCGGCGATGCGAAGGTCCCGCTGCTCTATCTCGCCGCGGAAGTGGGCGACTCGACGGTGGCACTCATCCAGCGAACCTTCCAGTTCCTCGAGGCGTGCCTCGTGCGGTCGGCGTCGCTTCCTGCGCCAGTAAACAACCTCGATCAGCCAACTGACAAACCAGCCGATGAGGACACCCAGGATCAACCACCAATACGATGCCATGTTACGACCTCCTTTGGATGATAATTGAGAGTCACTACATCCTCCACCCGACCGTGCGGTGGAGACTGATCGTGAAAACGGCTTAGCGCCCATGTGCGTTTGAAGCAAGCGTGACTGGATTGGAACAACTGGAACAAGGCAGACAACGCCGACGATTTCGCGCTGCCCCCGGAAGATAACGATGAAGCGTTATGCTGAGCAATTCTGGATGATGATGTAGAAAGCTCCGACCTATGCGCTCTCATGAGAGCGCTGATTGGCAAGAGTGGGGGCAGCCCCCAGCCTCCCAGCACCGGGCCGTCGCCAGGAGGGGGCTGCCCCTCGTGATGGATTTCCTACAGGCCCTTAAGGCAGGTGGCCAGCAGCATCAGCACAGCGGATACCAGCGCAAACCAGACGGCGTAGGTGCCCAGGAAGGCTACATCAAACACCGCGCCCATTACGGCCAGCAACGCCAGGATCAAGCCGATCCACCAGGTGATTACCTTGGGTCGGTTCAACTTCATGGTTATTGCTCCTTTCATGCAAAACTGCTGCGAAACCTCAACGTAACGGCAAGTGTGTGACACTATAGGCGAAAACCCCGGGGCCCGGTGGCCT
>DFBV01000088.1:370-3391 GCA_002366755.1 Anaerolineales bacterium UBA3071 | reverse complement strand
GCTCTGTCAACGTGAAGGCAATGGGCGGCACAGGGCCTTGTGCCCGCCTGGACGCCCACAAGAAGCTATGCTACGAATCATGCCTCCGCCGAGGCATCGAGAGGCTCCAGGCTGTCCTCGCCAACTGGCTCCTGTATCAGATACTCTGGTTCGATCTGGGCAGTGGGCTCAAGCTCAACCGGCAGCACGGGCTGGTCCGGTTCTGGGAGCTCAGGGGGTGGTGGCAACTCGGGTTCAGGCACAGCGCGAGGCCTGTCGGGACCATCCTGCATCTTCACCCTCACCTTGCCCACACTGATGCCCATCCGCTCCTGGATAACCTCGCGGGTTACCTGGGTGATCTCGTCGGTCTTAAGCGGCAGATCCACGGCAGGGTGCACCTGCACATCCAGAGTGACGTCCACCTTCTTGCCCCGGCTGATGACCTTGGGCTTGACACGGCTCACGTCCGCCAGACCGCCCAGAGCGGTCTGTAGTCGCTGGGTGATGGACTTGACGCTGACCCGTACCTTGTACCCCTCGGCGTCGGACACCTCGACCGTACTGCGGCGGGGAGGGCGCAGCTCCAGCCACAACAGCAGGCCAAAGAGCACGATGATCCCCAGCCCTACGCCGAGATAGGCCCAGTATGCACCGGACAGGATGTTGTAGAAGGGAATGGTGGCTTCAATCTGATCCGGGGCATTGCGTAGAATGTCCAGTACCGTCCGAGGAGCAAGCAGGGAGAGGGATGTGGCTGCCAAGAGCGCAACCAGAAGTATGACGATGACAACGCGGTTGAAGAGGTTCATGACGATTTCTCCTCACTGTTTCCGTGTACCTAGACGGCAGAAGGGCGACAAGATCACAAGGTGGTATGATGCGGCCCGATCCGACAGCCGGCAACGCCATCCACAGCGCGTCGACCTGGACCTTGCGGAAGCAGAGGAAATCCATCTCCCGCGCCCGCTTAGCTTTCCGTCAGGTCTTCACTCGTGTCTGTAGAGAGTTCCTACTCGTAGGATGATTCAACCAGGTATTGTCACATCTATTATAATGGCTATCATCAAAAACTGCAAAACCGCCGAAGCCTCTTTGCTCCTTTCGTCGATGAGATCCCAGAATGAGTAAGACGCGCAAGCCCTCCAGGAGCACCTGCAAGGGTGCCCAGACTGCCTAGTACTACAACGTTACTTTGTCAAAGGCCATCCAAGCGTTTGATGGTGCGTTTGCGATGGGACAGGTAGGCAGCATGGTTTTGCTACTGAACATCATTGCGGAAAACAGTGCCGCCTCTGCCACAAGTCAGGGGCGGCACTGTTTACTTTGGCTACTTCTTCGCTCGTGCTACGGCACGGCCGATCCAGATGGTCACCAGCACCGCAAGGATGGTGACGATGATCGCATAGACCCAGGCACCAGCGCCGATGCCCCAGCTCTTCACCATTTCGGTGATGGCCTCATTCCAGGCCAGCGCGGCGATGAGCCCGAAGGCCGCGGTGATGAGCTCAGCGATCTTTTCAAGTACTTCGTTCTTCATTAGATTTGTTGCACAACAAGACAGGACAAGGAGAGGACAGAGTCTTTGGAACTCGTTCCCTGTCTATGTGACCGAAGCCGCTGCCACCCGTAGTGCAATACGCGGGTTGACAATGGCAACGACAGCACGAAAGGCGTCATCGTAGCTGTCAAGCGCGTGCCGAAAGCGGTGGGATAGGACCTTGAAGTGCTTGAGTTCGGCTAGCGTGTTCTCAACCACAATGCGCACGCTCGACAACTCCCGATTAGCCAGTTTCTCATCCTCAGTCAAGGGATGGTTACGCCTGGCTTTGTGAGGGACAAAGACATTGTGATCAGGCAACTCTTTATGCAAACCTTGATAACCAGAGTCTCCCCCGGCTGTGGCCTCTTTTGGGATTTTCTCAGCCGTCCCGGATTGTCGAAAGTGTTCCAGGTCATGCACTGAGCCGGGCGTGGACGCACTGACGTCGCGGATCTCACCCTTTTCGTTGACCACGATTTGCGTCTTGCGTGTGTGGCGCTTCTTTTTGCCAGAGTAATGGGCTTTCTGTTGCTCGTTATCACCAGGACGTTGTATCGCCTGCTCGGTCGCATCAATAATGGCCAGCAAATCAGGGTAGTCGCGCAAGGCTTCTTGAACGCTCTTGCCTTCCCCGCGCTTGGGAGGGTCGGGCCAGCCCAAGGTAGCGTCTCCCAGTTGTCGCAAGACGGGCAGAAGTCGTCTCGTATTGCGACTGGCGGTTGACTTGTGAATGTCAAAGAAGAAACCCAGTGCCTCTGTGCTCAAATACAGGCGCAGCCAGACCAGTGTCAATAACAACCGTTCCTGCAATTCAAGTGTGTAACGGCGTCCACCCCCGATGGCCCGTTGGCGATTGGGGCGGCTGAGCCGCTTGTGTTCGGATGCAATCCAGGCAGGGACGAGTTTTCGGCACAGTTCCTCAAACTCAGCTGTACTGACGCCAGCTATGCTCTTGAGAGCACGTGGCTTTTTCTTGATCTTTTCGTAGGTGATCACTGGCTAGCTCCTTCGATCGCATTGGTTAGCCTATTATACACCTCTATCCACTATTGCGCAACAACTCTATTATATCGTTTTGCCTCCAAGGATGATGTGTATTCAGATGGTTGTTGGTTAGGAAGACAACCTGTTCGCCTCGCGGCTATCCTGTGGCATAGTTTAGGCTGGCGACCAGATGTCATCAGGCATGTCCGCTGGCTGACGTAGAGCTTCTAGCCGCCGAAGCTGCCGCCGCTCTCTATGTCGGGACTGTCAACCCGCTTGCCGGTCTTGCGCACGCTGTATGGCTTGCCGGGCTTCTTCTCTTCGGGCTGTATCTCCTCCCCGACTTCTCCCACCTCCCACTCGTCACTGACAGTGCGGGCGCGCCCGGCCGAGCGTGCGCTCCCTGGCCGTTCGCCCACACTCGGTCCGCCGCCGATACTGGCCCCGCTCTTGATCTCTGGACTGTCGTAGGCCCGCCGCTCGCGGTCGCCGCCGATGGTGGCGCCACTGTCAAA
>DFBV01000088.1:0-231 GCA_002366755.1 Anaerolineales bacterium UBA3071 | reverse complement strand
GGTCTGCACAGGGTTGCCATTGACATAGATCTTGCAACTGTAGTTGCCACGCTCGAGGACGCCGAAGTCCTTAGGTTCGATGTGGAATTCGATGTAGGTATCGGCATAATCTCGATCGGCGGTGATGGTGGGGGTGTCCTCGAACGGTTCACCCTCGTAGACCCAACGGGCGTAGAAGCTGGTGCCAGCGTCAATGCGGTTGGCTTCGACGACGCAGTAGATGACGTCTTC
>DFBV01000269.1:8276-9641 GCA_002366755.1 Anaerolineales bacterium UBA3071 | reverse complement strand
GACTATAGGCATTTTCCACTACCAGGTCGGCAGGACGGATGGGGTCTCGCTGGAGATCGACAAGTGGAAGCGGGTGTTAGAAGAAATGGGCCATAGCGTCCATCTCTGCGCAGGCGATCTGGGTGCAGTAGAGGGCACCCTGATCGAGGAGATGTACCACCACCGCCCCGATGCCGAGCGTCTCTACTACAACACGTTCTGCGAGTTACGGGACTACGCCGACGATGCGGCCTACAGGGCAGACCTGTTGCGCCTTGCCGACGTCATTGAGCGCAAAGTGAGAGGCTTCGTGGAGGAGAAGGGGATTGACTTCCTCATCCCGCAGAATGTCTGGTCGGTGGCGGCCAATCCACCGGTCAGCATCGCCCTGGCGCGGGTGATGCGTGACCTGCAATTGCCGGCCCTGGCCCACAACCACGATTTCTACTGGGAGCGCACGGGCGGTGTGGCCCTCACTTGCGCCACAGCCATTGAACTGGCGGACAAGTACCTGCCGCCCCGCGATCCGTTGGCCCACCATGTGGTCATCAACAGCCTGGCGCAGCGGGAACTGTACGAGCGCAAGGGGATCACATCCAGCGTGGTGCCCAACGTCTTCGACTTCGATGCGACCCCCTGGCAGGCTGATGAGTACAACCGGGGTTTCCGCTCGCACATTGGGTTAAGGGACAATGACGTTTTCATACTGCAGGCCACCCGCATCGTCGAGCGCAAAGGGATTGAACTGGCCGTGGATTTCGTCAAGGCGCTGGATAGCCCCAAGTGGCGAGCAGTGCTCAAATCGCGTGGCCTGTACGACGGACGTGCGTTCGATGATGATAGTCGCATTGTGCTGGTGCTGGCGGGCTACGCACGGGATGACGTAACGGGGGGCTATGTCGGCCGTCTCAGGCAGAAGATCGAACGGGCGGGGATTGACGCCCTGTTCATCGAGGATGTGGTCGGGGGACGGAGACAGACACAGCATGGACAGAAGATCTACTCGCTGTGGGACACTTACGTCTTTGCTGACTTCGTCACCTATCCCAGCCTTGCGGAAGGATGGGGTAACCAGTTCTTGGAGGCGCTGCGGGCCAAGCTCCCGCTGATGTTGTTCGAGTATCCTGTCTACGAGGCGGACATCAGAGATAGGGGTTTTCGCGTAGTGACACTGGGCTCCCAGATCACAGGGAGGGACGATCTGGGTCTGGCCCAAGTAGAATCGGCGGTCATTGAGGCGGCAGCGGGCCAGGCGGTGGAACTGCTATGCGATACCCGGTTGCGCCAGGAGACTGTCGAGCACAATTCTCAGGTGGGGCAGCAGCACTACTCGCTGGAGGTCCTGCAGGGCTACCTGGCGCGGCTGATGGAGGATTGAGAAAGCCG
>DFBV01000269.1:7327-8264 GCA_002366755.1 Anaerolineales bacterium UBA3071 | reverse complement strand
ACCCAAAACGTTTTGGAACACATCGTGCCCGATGGTGTTGACGTTGGGCACCTGGCCTGGCCCGTGGATCTCTGCCCCCACATTGCTTTCTGCCACAGGCTGGCCTTTCGGCGACCAAGGAGGCACTTGTGCCGGTCACCCTCAAGGACATCGCTGCCAGGCTGAACCTCTCCGTTACCACCGTGTCTCGTGCCCTGGGGGGCTATCCTGACGTGGCTGCAGAGACCCGCCAACGGGTCTTGCAGGCTGCGGAGGAGATGGGCTACCACCCCGATGTCACCGCCCAGCGGTTGCAGAAGCGTCGCACGGATACCATCGGTTTCGTCATCCCCACCTTCGGCCCCCGCTTCTCCGATCCCTATTTCACCGAACTGTTGGCTGGCATCGGCAACGAGACGGCCCGTCAGCAGTTTGAGTTGCTGATTGCCACCTGTTCCCCGGACACCCCCGAGGAGCGAGAAACGTACGAGCGGATGGTGCAGGGCCATCGGGTGGACGGCCTGCTCGTGGCCCGCACCCGCCGTCGAGACGAGAGGATCGCTTTCCTGCGCCGGAACGGGTTTCCCTTTGTCGCCTTCGGGCGTTGGGAGGGCGAACTGGATTTCCCTTATCTAGATGTGGATGGGCAGGCAGGGATGGATCAGGCCACCCAACACCTCATGGACTTGGGCCATCGGCGCATTGCTTACATCGGCGCGCCCCGCGAGCTTATGTTTGCTCACTTCCGGCTGCAGGGTTACCGGCGGGCGATGGAGCGTCATGGTCTGCCCGTGGAAGATGTGCTGATCGCCGCCGGCGATCTGACACAGAAAGGCGGGTATGAAGCGGCCCAACGATTGTTGGACCTCAACGCGCCGCCGACCGCTGTGTTGGCTGCCAATGACCTGACCGCGTTGGGGGTGGTCAGTGCGGCTCAGGAACGGGGCCTGGAGGTAGG
>DFBV01000269.1:0-7279 GCA_002366755.1 Anaerolineales bacterium UBA3071 | reverse complement strand
TGTCGCATGTTGATCCAACTGTTGCGGGGCGAGGAGTTGACCGAACGCCAGGTGCGCTGGCAGCCAGAGCTCATCGTCCGCTCTTCCAGCGGCCCGCCGGGGCCAGGCACTGTTTCGCGAGATCTCGCGACGAAATGAAACGAAAGGAGGTGATGCCATCGCTTTTAGGCTGTATCGTCGGAAGTCGACGATGTTCAAGAGGCGAGCGTCGTCGGGATGTTGGAACAACTATATCGTTCACTCCTTAGGAGGAGGAAAACAACAATGAAGAAGTTAGCATCACTACTGCTGGTACTCACGTTGGTGGCCACGTTCTTGGCCGCCTGCCCGTCCCCCACACCGCAGATCATCGAAGTAGAGAAGGAAGTGGTGGTCGAGAAGGTGGTGGTCGAGACCGTCGAGGTCGTGAAGGAGGTGGCGGTCGAGGTAGACAAGACCGTTATCGAGTTCTGGACGACTGACAACGAGGAGGATCGCATCGCCGTGTATGAAGCCATTGCCGATGGTTTCATGGCCGAGAACCCCAAGATTGATCTCCGCATCATCGCCATCGACGAGGCCAGCATATCGCAGCGCATCGCCACGGCGCGGGCCGCCAATCAGTTGCCGGACATCGTCCGCATGGGCATCGAGCGCGTGGCGACCTTCGCCGCTGACGAGATCCTGGACGAGGATGCGGCAGTGGCCGTAATCAAGGGCCTCAGCGAGGATGACTTCCGCGCTGGCCCGCTGGTCATGGTCACTGACCCCTCCACCGGCAAGTACGCCGCTGTGCCCTTCGATGGCTGGATCCAGGCTATCTGGTATCGCGCCGACGTATTCGAGGGAGAGGGCCTCAACGCGCCGGTGTCCTGGGACGACATCAACGCTGCTTGCGACGGTCTACCGGGAGCGGGCAACCTGTTGTACGGTCTCGTCCTGGGCACGGATCCTGGCCAGAACTATCCGCACCAGGTCTTCGAGCAGGTGGCCATATCTAACGACGCCTGGCCGTTCGACGAGGCAGGCAACGTCACCATGAACACGCCCGAGATGGTTGAAGCGCTGGAGTTCTACACCGAGCTGCAGCGCTGCGCGATGCCCGGCCCGCAGTTCTGGCGCGGGGCGCGCGAGGCCTATGAGCTCGACCAGTCCGGTATGCTGTTCTACAGCACCTACATAATGGACGACTTGGTTGAAGGCTCCGGCATGCAGGACGGCGGCAAGATAGAGATCGCCGTGGAGGAACTGGCCAAGCAGACTGGCTTCGCCTCGCAGATGGTTGGCCCCAACGGCTCTGCTTCCTACGGCCAGTTGGTGACGCTGGGCATCATGCAGGGCGCCAAGCCTGAGGCGCAGGAAGTGGTCAAGTGGTACTTGACTGGTCAGAACTACCAGGATGTCCTGGCCCTGGCTCCATTCGGCAAGGTGCCCGTGCTCAAGAGTGCGGTGGATGGCTGGAGCGGACTCAGCCCCTTCTTCGCCAACTACTCGGACGAGACGATGGGGCAGATCGCCAACGGCTTCGAATCCATGCAGCGCTGGCTCTTCCGCCCTGACTACGATGCCACACAGCGGGCGGTGGTCGGCGATATCGAGGGTCGCTTGCTCATCCCGCAGGTCATCAGCAACATCGCCCTGGAAGGCACGATGACGCCTGAGACTGGAGCCGAGTGGCTGCAGGAGCAGGTGGAAGCGATGCTGGCTGAGCGTCAGTAGCAGAACCAATCTCTGGGGACACAGCGTTTCACTACGCTGTGTCCCCAGCATCACCTCATCTCGCACTTGGAAACAGGGTTCTTCCTCTGACAGAGATGGTTCTCTGCTGCGAGCATGGTACGGTAGGCCCGAAGTCTGCTGCCGCTCGCTTACAAACCCTGTTTCTCACAGTCTAGGAGGGTATCATGACTGCTTCATCGAAAGCCTCACGGTCATCCCGCCGACGGTGGAAGTCGCTTGAGGCCCGCGAGGCTCGCCTGGCCTGGTTTCTCGTCCTGCCCACAGCGCTGATCGTCTTTGGTCTGGTCCTCTTCCCTGCGATTTTCAGCGTCTGGATCAGCTTCCGCGATGTGGGGCTCAATAACCTGAACGACGTCTTCAACGCACCGTTCGTGGGCTTGCAGAACTACCGCAACGTGCTCAAGGACTTCGCCTTCAAGTTCCAGGGCCTGCGAAGCATGGGGGCGGCGGTGAACAGCGTCGTGTATTCGCTGAGCGCGACGATTCTGACGATTGTGATTGGCCTGATCGCCTCGCTGTTGCTGAACCGACCATTCCGCGGCCGGGGGGTGACGCGCGCCATCTTCTTGTTCCCTTACGTGGCGCCCATCGTTAGCGTGGCCTTCGTTTGGCGCTGGATACTCGACCCGCGACCATCTGGGGTGCTCAATGACGTCTTGTTGAAGCTGGGGGCCATTGAGTCACCCAAAGCCTATTTGGCGACGCGCGGCTTAGCATTGGTGCTGGTGATCGTCTTCGAAGCCTGGCGCTACTTCCCCTTCGCCATGCTGATGATCCTGGCGCGGCTGCAGGCTGTGGACAAGACCCTGTACGAGGCCGCCGATGTGGATGGCGCCAATGCCTGGCACAAGTTCTGGTATGTGACGATACCCGAGCTGCGCTACGTTCTGGGTTCAGTCTTCCTTCTGCGCCTGATTTGGACTTTCAACAAGTTCGACGACATCTTCCTGCTTACTGGCGGAGGCTTCGGCACTAACGTGCTGCCGGTGCTCACGTATCAGTTCAGTTTCAAGGCCTTCAACTTCAGCAAGGGAGCGGCCAACGCCATGATCCTGCTGGCAATCCTGGTCGTCTTCCTCGTGGCATACGTGGGCGTCTTCATGAGAAACGCGGAAGATTAGGGACGGAGGCAATCATGACTGGTAACAGCTCTCCCCGTGCTTCAAGCGACGATAACCTGAACCTGATTGAGCACCTGGCGCGGTGGATCACCTGGCCCCGCTTTGTGTTCTCTTTGATCATGATGTTCTTCCTGACGAGCATCTTGTTTCCCTTCTACTGGATGGCGAGCTCGTCCTTCAAGACCTACGCTGAGATCGGCGCTCGGGAGCCCGTCTACATACCCGGCGCCCTCCGTTGGGAAGCGTACAAGGAGTTGTTCGACTACTGGAAGTTCGGAGCGAACATCCTGAACAGCATGAAGGTTGCCATCCCCACATCCATCATCGCTGTGATCCTGTCTACCCTGGGGGCGTACGCAGTGGCTAGGCTGCGCTTCCGGGGTAAGGAGGTACTGCTCAACGGCATTCTGCTCGTCTACTTGTTCCCAGGAATCCTGTTGATTATCCCCCTGTTCGCTATGGTCGCGCAGATCGGTGCGCGGTTGGGTTTCGAGGTGCAGGACAACCTCCCGGTGTTGGTGGTCACATACCTGGCGCAGACGCTCCCGGTGGCGCTGTACATGCTGGCCAACTATTTCCGTACCATCCCCAAGGAGATCGAGCAGGCTGGGCTGATTGATGGCTGCAGCCGCCTGAGCGTGATCTGGCGGATCACCTTGCCATTGGCCATTCCCGCGCTGGTTTCTGTTTCCATCTACACCTTTATGATCGCCTGGAATGAGTTCTTATATGCTCTTGTGTTCTTGAACCGGCGCGAGCTGTTCACCATGCCGATCAAGATCAGCACGATCCACAACGACCCTGATCCGCGGCCACACGTCGTCATGGCTGCCTCGACCATCATGACGCTGCCGGTGGTCATCCTTTTCCTCGCTATGGAGAGGTTCCTTACGGAGGGCCTGACGGCAGGGGGTGTGAAGGGATAGTCCAAGCGGCGCCCTCATGCGAAGCGCTGCCGACGAGCGGGGAGCGCAGTCCATGCGATTGCGGGAACGGAAAGGGGCGGTACTTCTTGAACCGCCGCTATCCTAGCCTGCGCTACCCCGACGTCATTTGATGTCGACACGCGCTCATCGAACGGCTGCAGCAGGCTGGTTTCCTAGCCCTTCCCCTCGTGCTCGCCGTCTTCGGCGAGACCCTCTTGCCCTGGTACCTTCGCTTTATGTCCACCACGGAGTGCGCCTTCTTTCCATCGGATAGCTGGGTCTCACCGCAGAGCACGAGGAGAACGGTGAGATTCGTTTGGTTTCCTCTGCGATCTCTGCGCTCTTGGCGGGTAAATTGCCAGCGGCAGCCGAGAACTAAGCTGGTCAACCGCTGCCCCGCCTGCGCCGCAGACGTCGGGTCACTGGGCTTTGAGTTTGTGGAGATTGATGGTAGTATAGGCGACGAGGCGGTGGCTGAGGTACGGTAACTGCTGGCCGATCCAGTCCGTCGCCAGTAGCTGGTCGAGCGCAGAGGTTCCCGCGCTGCCATACATCGTAGAAGAGGCAAGACTATGCGACCTATCCACACTTTCACTATCATCCCCACCCTTCCGCCCAAGATCGAGAGGTTGCGGGACTTGGCCTACAATCTGTGGTGGGGCTGGCATATGGAGGCGATTGACCTCTTCCGCCGCCTGGATCGGGACCTCTGGGAGACCACAGGGCACAATCCCGTCTTGATGCTGGGCACCGTCGTGCAGGAGAAACTGGAGAGGGCGGCTCAGGATGAAGCCTTCCTGGCCCACATGGATCGGGTGTTGGCGGAGTTCGACCGCTATATGCAGAGCCAGACCACCTGGTATCAGAAGCAACACAGCTTCTCTGCTGGACTAACTATCGCCTACTTCTCGGCCGAGTTTGGGCTGACCGACTGCATCCCCAACTACTCCGGCGGGCTGGGGGTCCTGGCCGGAGATCATCTGAAGTCGGCAAGTGACCTGGGCCTGCCGCTGGTTGGCGTGGGGCTCCTCTACCAACAGGGGTATTTCCACCAATACCTCAGCACCGATGGCTGGCAGCAGGAGGAGTATCCCAAGAACGATTTCTACACGATGCCTATTCAGCTTGAACGGCGCCAGGATGGAGCTCCGGTGACGATAGAGGTGGACTATCCCGGCCACAAGGTGAGGGCCCAGGTGTGGCGAGTGCAGGTCGGTCGCGTGCCCCTTTTCGTCTTGGATACGAACCTGGAGGCCAATCCCCCCCAGTACCGAGACATCACCGACAAACTCTATGGCGGCGGCATCGAGACGCGCATACGCCAGGAGATACTCATGGGCATCGGTGGCATCCGAGCCCTGGAGGCCCTGGGGATTCAGCCTGCCGTCTGTCACGTGAACGAGGGACACTCTGCTTTCCTGGCCCTGGAGCGCATCCGCCTACTCATGGAGGAGCATAGCCTCTCCTTCACCGCCGCGAAAGAGGTGGTCACGGCGAGCAACGTCTTCACCACCCATACCCCTGTCCCGGCGGGCATAGATCTGTTTCCCCCTCACTTGATGGATAAGTACTTCGGCGGTTATTATCGTTCCCTGGGGCTGTCGAGGGAGGACTTCCTGGCCTTGGGTCGCATCAATACCCTTGATTCCAATGAGTCTTTCAGCATGGCTGTCTTGGCCCTGCGGCTTTCTGCCTATGTCAACGGAGTGAGCAAACTGCATGGGGGTGTGGCCCGCCGGATGTGGCAAGCGATATGGCCTGGTGTGCCTGAGGATGAGATCCCCATCACGCCGGTGACCAATGGCATACACCCTCCGTCCTGGATCTCCCACGACATGGCAGCCCTGTTCGATCGCTATCTCGGGCCTGGCTGGCGGGAGGACCCGGCCGATCCGGAGGTGTGGCTGCGGGCGGACGACATTCCCGGTGAGGAGCTGTGGCGCACGCATGAACGGCGCCGTGGGCGACTGATCGCCTTCGCCCGCCGCAAGCTGCGGGCCCAACTGGAGAAGCGGGGCGCTCCCCCCTCGGAGATCGAGCAGGCCAAGGGAGCCCTGGATCCTAATGCGCTAACCATCGGCTTCGGGCGGCGATTCGCCACCTACAAGCGAGCTACGCTTGTTTTCAGGGACCCCGAGCGACTGGCCCGCATTCTGAACGATCCCGAGCGTCCCGTCCAGATCATCTTTGCGGGCAAGGCTCACCCGATGGATCAGCCAGGCAAAGAGATGATCAAACAGATCGTCGGCCTGGCAAGGCAGGAGGAGTTCAGGCAGCGCATCGTCTTCATCGAGGACTACGATATGAACGCGGCCCGCTACATGCTGCAGGGGGTGGACCTGTGGCTGAACACTCCCCGTCGCTTCCGGGAGGCCAGCGGAACCAGCGGCATGAAAGCTGCTGCCAATGGGGCCATCAATATGAGCATCCCCGACGGCTGGTGGGACGAAGCCTATCAGCCGGAGCTGGGCTGGGCCATCGGGCGAGGTGAGGTATACGAAGACCACGATTACCAGGATGAACTCGAGTCCAACGCCATCTATGACCTATTGGAGAAAGAGGTCGTCCCGCTCTTCTACGACCGTGGCCCGGGTGGTCTAGCCCACGGTTGGATCGCCAAGATGAAAGCGGCGATGAAGGCGATCTGCCCCTACTTCAACACCAACCGTATGGTTCGGGACTACGCTGAGCGCTTCTACATGCCTGCGGCTCGGCGTTCCATACGCCTGGCCGAGGATGGCATGGCGAGGGCAAAGGCTCTGGCAGAATGGGAAGCCAACCTGCGCCAGAACTGGCCTGAACTCAGGGTGGTCAGTATAGACACCGATAGCCCGCCCGAGACCAAGGTGGGCAATCAGCTTCAGATTCGCGCCCTGATCCACCTGGGAGCTTTGGAACCTGATGATGTCACCGTCGAGCTCTATCACGGGCTGGTGGACACGAGGGGAGAGATTTCGCCCGCCGAAGTCACCGTGATGCATTGTGCCGAGATCAAGGAAGACGGGAGTTGCGTGTTCAGCGGGGTCATTCCCTTCCGCTCTAGTGGCCGATATGGCTACACGCTACGCCTGCTCCCGCACAACGAAGACCTGAATAGTCCGTACAAGCCGGGTCTGATCCTGTGGGCGGGATCGTGAGCTCGGGTTTTCGGTACGACGCACCACCAAGTGCGTTGCACCGCTTGTACATTGAGCGAGAAAATGAGCCACAGATTTCACAGATTGAAAAGAGAAATCAGTGAAATCCGTGTAATCCGTGTAGTCTGTGTAGTCCGTGGTTTGGTTCCGGCTTGGCCGGGTTAGGGATTAGGGAGATGAAGATGACATACGAAACCGCATTGCGAGACGACGCCCGTGAGCGGATCGCTGCCATCAGTAGTGCCGATATCCTGGTGGGCATACCCAGTTACAACAACGCATCCACCATCGCTCACGTGGTGCGCATGGCCGTCGAGGGAATGGTGAAGCACTTCCCAAACATGAAGCCGACGCTGATCAATTCCGACGGCGGCTC
>DFBV01000214.1:4317-4482 GCA_002366755.1 Anaerolineales bacterium UBA3071 | reverse complement strand
GTCGAGTGGGTTTTCCCACGCGCCGACATCGGAACGGTGGGGAAGGCGGACGTGTGTTACAGCATGCTGTGAGTGCTACGGAGAACAGAAAAGCAAATGAGAGCGCCCGCCGCCCCGGGTCTCGTCGGTGACCTCATGATAGCCGTTGACGGTCTCCCAGCCGAG
>DFBV01000214.1:0-4168 GCA_002366755.1 Anaerolineales bacterium UBA3071 | reverse complement strand
GACCGTTTTGATCAGAGCGTCCCCTTCGCTTTCGAAGTGATACTCCTTGAACATCTCATCCAGGCGCTCCAGGAACTCGTCCGCCAACTCCTCTTCACGGGGGCCACCCCCGACCATCACCTGCGCCGGGGTCAGCCCGGCAAAGAAGGGATGCGGCGTCGTGTTCCACCGCTGTTCCAATGCCCGCAAGGCTGCCTGCCGGACCTGCTCGTCGGGGAAGCTCTTCGCCTGCCATTCGGCCACCATCCTGGCCCACACCTCGTCCTGCTTCTCGCCCCAGGGCGGAGTGAACAGGTTGAGGATGCCACCGGAGCAGTTGTACGCCTGTGTGTATCGGTCTTTGGGCCAGGGCTGGAGCAGGCGGCGCATGATGCGCTTTGTCTTCTTGGGGATGATGGAAGGCAGCAAGTCCATCGCTTGATTTGCACTGCCGGTGGAGCAGGCCACTTCGGCCAGGCTGGGCTTATCGCCGGAGTGGGGATGGTTGAGGCTGAACTCCAGCTTCATCAGGAAGGAGCGCTCGCCGGAGTCTTGGGTGGGGAACCAGTAGGTTGTCAGTTGCAGAACAGGTCGCTCGTCTACCATGGCACCCACCTCCCCCTGCCCCGCAGGGCTCGCAGAGATTCCCTGGCCTGGGGATAGTCCGGCTTCAAGCGCAGGGCTGCCTTCACGTCAGCGATAGCCGTCTTCCGATCGCCGTCCAGCGCGTAGCGCACCAGGCTCCGGTTGTAGAGGACGCGCGCTCCTATGTTGTCTTCGTCGTCGGTCAGCTGGACGGCTGCCTCATCGAACCAGGGCAGTGCGCCAGTGAAGTCGCCCAGCAGGTAATGCATAAACCCCAACTCATAGCGCGGCCGGGCGTGGTTTGGCAACTGCTCCACTACGTGGAGGAGCATGGGGCGTGCCCGCCACCAATCGCCGCCGTGGCGGGCGATCTGCTCCGCTACCCACATCTCGACCAGAGGAGAGCGGGGGTAGCGGGCCATGGTCCGGTCGTAGTGGGTGATGATGGCGGTGTGGTCGTTGACCCGGAAGAACACCTCCAGACGCAACAGGTCGCGGGCCCAGGTCACGCCCAACCGTCCCTCGTAGGTGGCCATGAAGCGGGCCAGTTCGTTGCGATCCCGCTCGTTGGCCGTAAACCAGTCCAGGGCCACTTGCTGCCAGTTGTCGGCGGCGAACTTGATGTCGTTCTCGGCCAGCACCTTGTCGGCCTGGTCAATCACCCACTGATAGTCGAAAGCCGAGGATGTCGGCGATGGCCTTCGACGGGGCCGTGCCCCGCGTCGGCGCGGGCGTTTCTTGGATTTTCGACTCATGTAACACTCTCTGTTTCGCCGTCCAGTTCTGCCCCGCTGATCTCCAGCTCTGAGACGTCCAGTTCGCCGGAGATGAGGCGGGGAAGCAGCAGGGCGCGGGTGCGGCGAAGGACTTCGCTCTTCCTGTGTAGATTGTCCTTCTGCTCGAACAAATCTACAATAATGCTGTGGAACAATGCCAATAGCTCACTCGGCGGAAGCAAGACATCGGCCTTCTCAAAGTCCCCTCTGTTCACGGCCGGGTACGCTGCACCAGTGGCGTTATTCGTCAGATATTCGACAAACTCATCTGTGGTCAGAGCATGGTAGAGATAGGTGTAAGGTACTGTCCGGGCCGTGATCACAGCAAAACCCGTGGAGACAATCATACTTGGAACGGGGTCAAGAAGCAGACAGTACGACCTGCGGTTAGGGCGAACAGTGGACCAGATTATGTCCCCGTGTCCTACAACGCGCCGTGCGCGGCTTGGGGCATTCTCAAAAGCCATCAGCTCCATCTTCTCAATTCGACCAGTGGAAACCGAGCTTATGTTGACATAGTTGATTTCTTCTGGAGCTTCGTTCTTCCTGATACTGATGGCGTTTATCTCGGCTATGTCACCGAGTTTGACCACCTCCCACCCCTCCGGAATCGGCCCAAGCTGTGAATCCACCATCGCCACCTGCTCGTGGCCGGGGAAGCGGAAGTGCACGAACCACTCGCGGTAAATGGTCTGCGCCATGTCCTCTAGGATAGCGATGCGTCGGGTGTTGTTCTCGACGAGGTCGTCGTAGGCGGAGAGAATAGCGGCGATCTTGCACTGGGTGGAGAGAGGGGGGACGAAGATCTCGATGTCAGAGAACGCGGACTTGTTGATAATCGGCGTCGCAGCCCCACTGGCAAGTCCCTTGATGCGCTCGGTCTCATGGCGCAACAGATGATAGATGAACCTGTGGTCATAGTCACTGGAGTCAACAACGATACTGTTGATCTGCTGATTGGTGAAGCTGGGCTCCGTCGTTATGCAGATCTTTCCAACGGAAGCTATGCAAGTGTAGCAGACCGCATTGGCAGGAAGCAAGTGTCGCTGCTGGTACCGGCACCCTCCCTCAGACAGGAACCGCGTCGGCCGAGCCCGATGGCTCCCATCTGATATGTCCGTCGGAGTAATGAATGGGTACTTGTCACCATACAACTCGCGACGTTTTGTGGGCGGGGTTTTCCCTGTGACAACTCTTCCCAGATCACCAATTCTTGTCCTTCGCCATCCCGTGGACTCGGCCATCATGGCATCCCTTCCGTCAAGGACTGGACATTCGTCGCAATCTGCCGCTCGAGCTCATGCGCCTCGACGTTGAGCACTGGCACACGGGGCGTGTTCATGGTGGTGAGCGCAGCCTCGCGTTGACCTCGTCCAGATCAAAGGCCGCGGGGTCAAACTCGCCGCCGACCCATTCCAGGTATTCCTCGTGCTCGGGGTGGTCGGGGTCCTGGATGGCCTCCAAGAAGCCGTAGTAACCCCACACGCCGCCCACGTCCTCCGGTGGGCAGGCGCGCCGGCCCTTGATGCACACCGGGTAATGCTGGCCTGGCTCCGGCGGCACGATCTTTTCCACCAGCACCTGGTGCAGCCAACTATCGCCAAAGTCATACTCGTAGCGGAACTTGAAGCCCTCGCCGGGGACGATCTGGCGCAGCGTCACCTTCCGTTCGTCGTGCATGTCCAGGTAATCATCATAGTCTGGGTGAGGCTCGCCGAAGTAGGTTCCCTGAACGATGAACTGGTGGAGGTGGTAGTTCCACCAACCCATAGCCTCCTGGATGATGGGGTGCAGGTCCCCCAGGGTGATGTCGCTGCGCACCAGCAGTCGCCGCCAGATAGGGGGTTTGCTGTCTTCCAACGTCACTTTGACCTGGTAGATGTTTGCTTTCGGGGACATCGTTTGCCTCCTGTCGCGGCTTGGAGATGACCGCTTTGTGAGATAAGGGAGTTGGTCGGGCGGGACCAAGACCTGGATGGTGCGGGGCTTCCTCGGCACTCTGGTGATGAGTCCCCGCTCTTCCAGCTTGAGCACCATCTGGTGGACGGTAGGAGGGCTCACACCGAAGAAGCGCTGCATGTCCGCCTCCGCTGGAGGCTGGCCGTGCATCACAGTATAGTTGTAGATGAAAGTCAGATACTGCCCCTGTTTCTTCGTGTAGTCGTAATCAGGCATCCTTTTCTCCTCCAGCTATCGCAGGCTGTCCAGCAACTGCGCTACGTTCTCCGCTATGCGCTCTTCCAGCTCGTGCGCCTCAGGGTTGAGCACCTCCATCCCCTCGTGTAGCTCCTGGAGCCGCTCGGCGAAGTCGAAGTCTTCCTCCTCCCGCTCGGCCACGCCCACGTAGCGGCCGGGGTTCAGACTCCAGCCCTGGGCCTCGATCTCCTCCAGCGTGGCCACCTTGCAGAGCCCCGGCACGTCCTGGTAGACGCCGTCGGGAAAGTGCTCTGCCATCAGGTCAGCGCTGCCCTGGGTCGTCTCCGGCTCCCGGCCTCGGTAGAGCCGCACGATGTTGGCCAGGAACTCGATCTGCGCGGGGGTGAACTCGCGATGGGCACGATCTACCTGGGTGAAGGTGTGGCGTCCGTCCAAGAAGAGCACCCTGTCGTGGCGGTCCGTGCCCGATTTGCCCCGGTCCAGAAACCAGAGGGTGCAAGGGAGGGTCACGGTGTAGAAGAAGTTGGAAGCCACGGCAACCATCACGTCCACCGCACCGGACTGGATGAGCTTCTTGCGGATCTCCAACTCGGAGCCGCGGGCGTCGGCGGCGGAGTTGGCCATGACGAAGCCCGCCCGGCCCGTACCGTTCAGCGCGCTGTAGAAGATCT
>DFBV01000231.1:625-2701 GCA_002366755.1 Anaerolineales bacterium UBA3071 | reverse complement strand
TTTGACGGCAGACGCCGGAAGCGTGTATTGGTGAAGATCATCGGGGAATAGGAACTCGGGTGGATCGCTGACAAGCCCTCGCAACCGTGCGCACCAGCCTCTACGGTTCACGGACGTTCACGATCGCAGTGCCACGCTCGAGTTGCTGCCGATCCAGCGTAACCAGAGCATCGCCCAGCTGATCTGCTAATGCGACGTAGACGGCATCACAACCACGTATCCGATGGTCGGCGGCAATGATTGCTGCTCGCTCTGCCATCGCCTGCGACACTGAGACCAGCTCTATCACTCCTGAGTGCCTCAGTTGCCGCACAACTCGGTGAGCCAGAACTGAGTCTCCAACCCCACGACTGAGTGCAGCGGCAACTTCTGCCAGTAGAATGACCGGCGCAACGATCGGTTGCTCTGCCGCCCGGGCTTGGTCGAACCACGCCCAACTGCGAACATGGTCGTTCTCGTGTGCATTGATCAGTGCAACGTAGACACTAGCATCGATGACAGCCATGAGTCTACCTTCGCTGCCCAGCGACAAGTTCCACGCCGCTCTTTTCTGAAGTCCAGGCCGCAGCCACCTCCTGCGCCAGAGCTTTCATTTCCACCAGCCTTTCGTCGATTTCAATCTGGCGCAGTCGCTGTGCCTCACCTTCGGCCAGTGGCCGTAGGATGGCCACCGGCTCACCTCGAACGGTAACCACGTATTCGGTCATTTCCTCGCGTACGGCGCGTATGACACGAGAGGTCCGGTTCTTCAATTCACGCACACCTATGGTTGTTGGCATCGTCTACCTCCTTGCCACATGTAGCTACAGTGTAGCCACATTATAGCCGCGAACAAGAACGGTGTCAAGTCGGCTTACAACGTCGAATCTGTTGATGTGCAGTGGCCGTCCCAGCACGATGGGCAACCGCACAGGCGTGTGGTAGCAGTGTTTTCTGTGATGGACGACGACGAGCGCGGTCTCCATTGAGATTTCGACGACTGGCTGGAGGAACTGGCCACTACGCTCCAATTGCGGCACAAGCAGGGGCGCCATTGGACAGCGCCCCTGCTTGCGCTAGACCGTCATTCGAGGTGGCCGCTTGCTTGCCTACTTACCACGTCTCCGGCAGAATGTCAAGTACGCCAACAAGCGCCGGTTAACATAACCTTTTGCCGCTGCCACAGCAATCGCACAAGTAGAAGCAGCAAGTCAGATCATCCAGCCTTCTCCAGCTTCTTGCGCCGTCTCTCGGCACGGTGGCGGATGCGGGTGAAGACGCGGCTCAGCCCCATGGCCTCCTTGGCCAGCCGCAGCGTCTCATGCGCTTCCTTTCGTGCGCGCAGCGTCCCCTCGTAGATGATCTCATCCACCAGGCCGGTCTGGCTTTCGTAGTAGGCACGCCGCTCGCGCAGGGGATCGAGGAAGTCGTTCAGCGCCCGGGCCAGCTTCTCCTTCACTTCCACGTCGCCCACCCTCCCCTGGCGATAGCGTGTCTTCAGATCTTCCACTTCCTCCTCGTCAGGGTTGAAGACGTCGTGGTAGATGAAGACAGGGTTGCCCTCTACCGTGCCAGGGATGTCAGCCCGGATGCGTTTGGGGTCGGTGTACATGCTGAAGACCTTCTTGCGCAGCGTGGCCGGGTCATCGGAAAGGAAGATGGCATTGCCCAGGCTCTTGCTCATCTTGGCCTGGCCGTCGNNCCGTCGGTGCCCACCAGCGTAGGCACCTCCCCCACCATGCCGTGGGGAACGGGGAACACCTCGCCGTACAGCCGGTTGAAGCGGCGGGCGATTTCCGCCGACAGCTCGACGTGGGCGAGGTTGTCCTTGCCCACGGGCACCAGATGCGCCCGCGGCATGAGGATGTCGGCGGCCTGCAAGACCGGGTAGCCCAGCAAGCCAAAAGGCATCTCCGTGAGACCAGCATCCCGAGCCATGTCCTTGAGACTGGGCAACCGGCTCAGCCGCGGCACGGTGACCAGCATCTCGAAGAGCAGGTTCAGTTCATACACCTCGTGCACCGCCGACTGCAGGTAGATGGTGGATTTCCCTGGGTCAATGCCCGAAGCCAGATAGTCCAGCACCATCTCCCGCGC
>DFBV01000231.1:0-560 GCA_002366755.1 Anaerolineales bacterium UBA3071 | reverse complement strand
ATGATGAAAAAGCACTCGTATTCGTCCTGCAGCGCCACGCGGTTCTTGAGGCTGCCCACGTAGTGGCCCAGGTGCATCTTGCCCGTGGGCCGGTCGCCGGTCAAGATTCGCTTGCGGGTATCCATGATCCTCCCTCCCCCTCTCACTACCGGACAGTTTTTGAACACGAATGCCACGAATGGACAAATTCCACGAATTGAACTGAGATTCATCGGAAGAGCATTCGTGAAATTCACACATTCGTGCTATTCGTGATGAAGATTCATGTCTCCGGGAAGAAGTGTCCGGTACTGAACTTCCCCTCATTCGGTGGGCCGCGGACAAACGCGGATAATATCTGTTCTTCATCCGTGTCAATCCGTGGCCGTCCGCGTCCCAGCAGCAAAACACCCCGCGTGCGACACACACGGGGTGTTCAGAGCCAGTCTCACTCAACTGCGCCAGATAACGGTGGCGTATCCGGGAACGCCTACTGCGGCTCACGCCGGTTCAGCGCCCAACTCCCCGGTCCATTCACCGCCAGCGCTGGTACCCCACTTCCACCTCACAGGAGCTCTCTG
>DFBV01000116.1:6405-7421 GCA_002366755.1 Anaerolineales bacterium UBA3071 | reverse complement strand
GCAATGGCCTCACTCGATAGTCCCATAAAGTCGAGAGCGGCCAATCCACTGACCGGGCCGATGTACCACCACACCACGTAGAGCGCCTCGAAGAACTTGCTGCTGCCGCTCCAGATGCCCAGCGCGAGCGCGAGGGTGGGGATAAACGGCACGGCCACGCCCCAGGCCAGGAGATGGGACCACTCGCTTGCCAGCAGCAGAGATACGCCCACGCCGCTCCCGGCCAACGCTGTGACGAAAACGCCGGCCAGCCAGGTCGCTGGGAATTGCCGCCGTAGCGGGTGGGGCGCGGAGAAGACCACCGGCTCGGTGTGATGCTGTTTCTCCCGCACGCCGAGTTTGGACCAGACCAGCACTGGCCAGATCCAGGCGGCGAGCAGCAATCCCTGCTGCGCTTGAGCATCGGAGGGTCTCAAACCGACGACGATCAGGCCCAGCGCGACCAGATACCACCACCAGCGCAACCCTTTCAGCGTCAGGCGCAGTTCGGCCAGGAGCACCTGCCCGAACGGCGGCAAGGGGAGCCGGGGGAGCGCGACGAAACGGCGCAGATCGAGCCTGGGGAAGCGCAGGGAACGGAACGGAGCAAGCATCCGCGTCACGATCCCATTGCGCCGCAGCGGCTTTGGCTTGCTGCGTGCCGGGTCAAAGCGGTCGAAAAAGAGCGCCGCCAGCAGCGCGATCCCCAACGCCACGCCCACCCAGACCAGGCGTCCCAGGATGACGTCGGTCGTCCACGCTACGCCCTCCCAGTGGAAAGTCTGGATCGGGCCCGCGGCAGGGGAGTAGCCGACCCCAAAGTCCAGACTCTGATCGGGGAAGGCGGCGTGAGCGGCCTGCCCCATACTGGCGCCGATCACCGTCGTCCCAAAGAGGTCGTTGATCGGCTGCTCGATCACGCCCTGGTTGGTAAACGTCGCGCCGCTCAGCGAGACGATGATGGTAACGATGTAGAGCGCAAAGTAGGCGATGTTGCCAAAGCCGCTGCGCAAGAACGGGATGGTCTCAAACAGAAC
>DFBV01000116.1:0-6375 GCA_002366755.1 Anaerolineales bacterium UBA3071 | reverse complement strand
AGGCGCAGTACCTCGCCGCGGATAAACTGCATCGCGCCGGCGGCGAAGGCGAACACGGCAATGATCACCGCGAGAAAGAGAAAATTGCTCACTGTCTTGCCCAGCGTGTACAGCGGTTTGCGCAGCGGCGTCGTGGCAATGATCTGGCCCACGCCGGTCTCCCGATCGCGGGAGATACCGTTCTTGACCAGGTAGAAGCCGGGGAGCGAGAGCAGCATCGAACCCAGCAGCGCCACCACGCAGCCGATCCAGGCCGAGTTATAGACCCCCCGGATGTCGCCCAGGTCTACCGTCAACATCCCCGATTCCGCCGGTGGGATGGCGCTGTAGCCGACATAGAGCATGACGCCCAGGGTGATGAGAAAGCTATAGCGCCGCGTGCGCTCCAGAAAATCGGCGCGGATAAGCTGACCGAGGATCCGTAGCCGCTTCATAGATCCTCCTCCCTGCCATCCCCAGCTATAAAGTACAGGTAGGCGTCTTCGAGCGTGGACTCCACCGCTTCGGCCCCATCGCCTGGGGGCCTCTGGGAGACGACGCGGGCGTGAACGCCGTCGCTGCGGCGGGCCGTGCCGCCTACGAGCGCGCGCTGCTTGAGCGCGGGCAGTTCGGCGCTGGGGACCACCATCTCCCACACCTGCCCCTCCACCGCCTGCAGCAGCGTCTGTGGAAGGGCGTGCTTGACCAGGCAGCCCTGCTTGATCAGCGCGATGTCGGTGGCGACGGCTTCCACGTCGGAGACAATGTGCGTGGAGAGGATCACGATCCGCTCGCCGGAAAGATCAGAGAGCAGATTGCGAAAGCGCACCCGCGCCTGGGGATCGAGGCCAGCGGTCGGCTCGTCCACGATTAGCAGTTGCGGATCGTTCAGCAGCGCCTGCGCGATACCAACGCGCTGTTTCATCCCGCCAGAGTAGCCACCCAGCGGACGATTGCGCGCTTCGCCCAGGTTGACCAGGTGCAGCAGTTCGTCAATGCGCCGTCGGGCGGCCTTTCCATCTAGCCCCTTGACGGCGGCCATGTATTCGAGGAACTCGACTGCGTTGAGGTTGGGGTAGACACCAAAATCCTGCGGCAGGTAGCCCAGCACGTCTCGCAGTTCGTCCGGCTTCCGGGCGATGTCCACGCCGTTCCACGTCACTTGGCCCTCGGTAGCCTTGGTGATAGTAGCGAGGATGGTCATCAGTGTGGACTTGCCCGCGCCGTTCGGCCCCAGCAGGCCCAACACGCCTGGGCCGAGTTCCAGGCTAAAGTCGCGCAATCCCCAGACCTTACCATTGTACAGCTTTCCGGCACCTTCGATGACGAGCTTCATACTTACTTCTCCCTTCTGTGCTCTCTGGGACTTTGCGTGGATGGCACATCGGACTGCCGAACTTGTTCGGGCTCATTGCGTCGCACCCCCAACAAGTTGGGGACTCCGGTGGCCTGACCCCGCGAAATCCCAAAGAGCCCCTTTCTGTGAGCTACAAAGTCACAATCATGTACGCTTCCCGAGCGTTGGCGGCGAGCAGAACGGCGATTGCCAGGCCCAATCCGATCCACTGCTCGAGGGTCAGGGAAAACCTCGGCTTGGGGGTAACAGGCTCATAAGTTGGTGGGACAAGCCGCCTGACTTCATACAAGTTGATTGAGTAAGTGGCGGCAGCCACAAGCGTAAATGCGGCCATTTCGTATAACCCCGTGCGCCCGAACACAGCCAGGGATGGCGCCATCCGCTCTGGCATGGGAATGGAGAAGGAGTTGGTGCCAAGGAAGGCGGCGTATAGTGTGAGCCAGGCCAGAGGGATGATGTATCCCAAGGGGAAGCCTCTGTATTGATATATGCGGTTGGACAGCACAATCAGTGATCCCGCCACTAGATTCAGGGCCACGATGCGCAGCCACTCGGCGAGGAAGCTGCCGGCAGCCTCATCTCCGGCCAATATCGCACTCCCAGTGCGACCGCGCAGCACAGCTTCCGGTAGGAAGTAGTAGCTCAGTGTCCATGCCAACGTGAACAGGACAGCGCCAAGCCCAAGCAGCGCCAGGAATCGGGCGTACAACCTCTCGTGACAAAGAAAGCGTTTCATCGTAAAGTCTCCTTTTGAAGAGTTTCTCAAGCCGTAGCCGGAACGCTTCGACCGTCCGGAAACTCCAACTCCTGGTTTCCGGGAAGGTAACGTGTGTGATTACTCGTCAGAATCTGTCTTGTGACGCCCTTGCGCATCTAGCGACCAAGCTCACTGGCGGGGATTCGGCTGGCGCTCCATCCCCGCCAGTGCAGTGCCTTGTTATGTGCTCCGGTGGGTGCCGAAATACTGTTTTCTCCTGAGAACGAGATAGACCGCTACAGTTAAAGGCCAAGTGAGATTGCCGATAAGCGAGGGAACCTTACCTACAAGGAGGGGAGGGACAATTAGAAGGTAGCAAACGTAAATCAAGGTGAGCCAATAGCCCC
Source organism: Anaerolineales bacterium UBA3071 (assembly GCA_002366755.1). Taxonomy (GTDB): domain Bacteria; phylum Chloroflexota; class Anaerolineae; order UBA3071; family UBA3071; genus UBA3071. Next base: position 3,935 of record DFBV01000116.1, on the reverse strand, counting down.
ATGAGGTCATCTTGGAAAGCCCGATCGCAACAAGGGCGCCCACTATGCAACCCAGGATCAAGATCGGAAATCCCGCAAGAGCAGGCACGCCATGCACGTTGGCAATCTGGATACCAACTTCCTCGCTATTAAAGAACATCGCAACAATCAAAGCGACTACACCTAGACAGTAGGAGCCTGAAATCAACACAAGCCCCAACAATGGTCGTTTTCGCGGTTCCATTACTTTATCTCCTTCCATGCGCATCTATCACGGCACCTATCACCAGGCCCACCATAGCGCCGATAACGCAACCCCACGCCAGGTTCTCGAACAGCAGCGGACCCAAGATCATGCCGATGGCGGCTCCGATCGCCAAACCTGATCCCGCGTAATACGCGGTCTTAAGGGATCTATCTCCCTTGCTCGAATTCGTGTCCATCGTTTGCCTCCTTAGATATTGTTTACAGTTTGCTTCCGTGTTTGATTTTTCATTCTTCGGTCGGTTTTCAATGATTGACATATCGCTAGGCAGCAGAGTTTCTCCGGGTCCTCATGGAGGCTCCGGAAACTTCAGCAAATCCTAGAACTCCAGCCGAGAAAGCTTCCAAAGAGCCGCGGCAATAAACCCGATAGACCATATCGCGGTCATAAGGATCGGCATGAAAGCGGTGGCGAATGGAAGCGGTATCTGTATGACCAAGGCAGGGAGGATGTTTGGCAGAGACCATGGCGTGATCAAGCCGAGTCTGCCAATAATGTTGAGTAGCAGCATTCCCCCAAAAAGCGAGCCCATCGCAACGCCGAGCACCTGCCTCCTGGTCTTGGCAAACACACCCAGCACCAGTGTGAGCGTCAGGTAGAAAAACGTATGCAGCGTCAGTCCGCCGACACCGACCAGAAAGGGCAGTAGCGGTAAAGGATCGCCATTCGCAAGCCAGAATAGCCCGTAGGTGACAGTGCTCTGAAACCCAATCATGACTGCAAATATCCCGATGGAATGGGCGACCATTTTTGCCAGAAAGTAGGCAGGGCGGGCTACGGGTTTCGAAAGGATCCATTCCGTGATGCCGGACTGCCTCTCGCCAACCACTTCTCCCTGCACCAGAATGACTGTGCCGATTGCCAGCGCGGTGGCTCCCATCTGAAAGAAAGCCGGGATGCCCATAGAAATAGGATCCATTGCACCGGCATTGTCATCCTGTGTCACTTGCATAACCGCAGGCGTAACAAACATCACAAGAGTTACCATCCCGTTAAGGATCAGCAGCCATAAACCAGCCTGCGTGAGCCAGCGGCGGGACCCCCACCACTCAAGGTTTTCATTGCGCAACAGGTTCGCAAAGCCGCTGCGCCATCCGCGCTCGTTGACCGGTTGCAACGCGCTATTGCTACTCATTGTTGTCCTCCTTCACGATGCTCAAAAAGACGTCTTCCAGTTCGTATTGCTTGCGCCCGAACTCGGTTACTGTGACACTTTCGTCGGATAGCAGCAGCCGCAGCAGTGTCGCCTCGGCGACTGCTTCGTCGGTCACGCTGACCTGCCACGCGGTCTGGCCCTCAGCGGTCGTCGCCCTGATGCCCGACACCCAAGGCTGGCCCACAACGCGGCCGTGTGCCTGGCTGGGATCACCCTTGATGACCACGGAGTAGACCGTTCCTTCGCTCCCGACCAACAACTCTTCAAGGGGCGCCTGGGCGACGAGTTCGCCGTGATTCACAATGGCGACAGTATCGCTCACCTGCTGCACATCGTCGAGGATGTGGGTGGAGTAGAAGATGGTGGCATACTTGCGCAACCGTTCCATTACCTCGAGCACATCCCGCCGCCCTTGCGGGTCGAGCGAGGCGGCCGGCTCGTCCAGGATCAGCAAATCGGGATAGTTGATCTGCGCCTGCGCGATGCCCAGCCGCTGACGCTCGCCGCCGGAGAAGCCCTTGATCGGGCGATCAGCCTTACCTGCCAGCCCGACCAGCTCAAGCGTTTCGGCGACTCGGGCCTCAATTTCGGCTTTCGGCCCGGTGTAGAAGAAGCGGGCCGTAAAGCGCAGGGTTTCGCGAGCCGTCATGTGCTCGTAATACTGCGGATACTGGGCCAGGTAACCGACACGCTTGCGGATCTCCACACTGTCGCGGCCGATGTCCAGCCCGAATATAGTGCCACCGCCGCTCGTGGGGCGCGTCAGGCCCAGCAAGAGCTTGATGGCGGTGGTTTTGCCGGCGCCGTTCGGCCCCAGGAACCCGAAGATCGAGTGCTTTGGGACTGCAAGGTCGAGCGATTTGAGGGCTTTCACCTCTCCGAAGGACTTGCTCAACCCCCTGGTTTGGATGACAATCTCGTTCGATTGGTTCATGTTGTGCTTTCCTCCCTTCGGGCTCTCGAAAGTCTTCTGCCCGGTCTTGTGCTCCCAGTGTAACACAGAAAACTCCCCGGCGCATCGGCCAACCGGGGAGTCTTGAGCCTGGTCAGGCGGGTAGTCTTTTACCTGGTCAGGTGACCAGGTGCTTCACATCAGACGGGCACGCACCTGGCCTGCCCATGCGCGAATGGCCTCCCAGTCGCGGAAGTCACCCTCTGGCGATCCCATCTTCTTCACCATCAGCCGTAGGAGGAAGGACAGTTTGCTGTAGTCCATCAACCCCGCGAAGAGACCAATGTCCACCGGCTGCACCACCTCGCACACCGGGTCCAGGTAGGCCGCCACTTCGCGGCGGTTCTCCTCCGTGTCCTCACTCAGCGTCAGGCAGACGGTGAAGAGGGCCACCGGAATCTGGCCAAGCGCATCCCTGTGCTTCTCCACGAACTTCATCGCTTCGGGTAACCACTTTCCCACGCGGATGGCGCTGCCGATGATCGCCGCGTCGTATCCGTCCACCCCTTTTAACTTGTCCACAGGGTGTACATCTACCTCGCAGCCGCCCTTGCTTTCAACCACGCGACCGATCTCGGCCGCGACCTCGGCTGTCGAGCCAGCCTTTGTCGCATACGCTATGAGAATCTTCATTTCTGCGCCTACCCTTTCCCTTGCTTGTACGTCACGATGAGATAGATCAACCCGATCTCGAGGAGAATCTGCGCCGACTTGGTGGCCAGCCCAGGAACGCAAAAGAGCACACTCGGTCTTGCAGCGTAGGCGCTGATGAACATCACGATCACCAGTCCGTTGATGACAGCGCCGATCACCCAGAGCCAGCGCTTTCTGGCCAGGATCAAAAGACCGCCGATGACGTAGCACGCGCCCGCAAAGTAGGCGATGCCTGCGGGAGCATCATCGGCCTGCAGATCCCCGGGTTGAAGCACGCCCGCTCCCATGAGAAAGTAAACCAGCGCAGCTAGCAGAGCCAACGTGACGAGACTTAGCAATGTCACTTTCATTGTGTTTTTCCTCCTAAACGCGAATCGTGATACAGTGTCCATTGGCCGATGATGGGCTCGACTTGCCTGGGCGGTTGCCCTACGCAGGTCCCAAGTGACCTCGATAGACCCGATTGGCGTCGTCAACGGTGACGAAGGCCGCCTCGTCTGCCTCGCTCACCAGGGCCATGATGGCCGGGATGTCCCGCCGCTTGACTACGGTGGTGACGACGTTCACCCTGCCGGCCAGCCCTCCCCCGACCATCTCTGTGACCCCGTAGCCGGCCTGGCGCAGAGCCGAGGTGATCTCCTCGCCGTCGCTTTGAGAGATGGCCCTCACGATGCGATGGCGTAGCCCATAGCCAGCTTTTCCTCGATGGCCAGCCCGACCAGAGTGCCGGCGGAGAATCCGCCGCAGTAGCCCAGCACGTTCCCGACGTTGCCCACGTCCTGCAACACCCGGCTGATGGTCAGGAGGTAGATCAGGGACTCGAAGAAGCCGATGGCTGTAGCCAGGCGCTTCTGTCCTCTCATCCCTAGCAGGGTGCGCACCGTGGCCATCGAGACATTGACCAGCCGGGCCAGGAAGATTAGCAAACC
>DFBV01000032.1:6065-21418 GCA_002366755.1 Anaerolineales bacterium UBA3071 | reverse complement strand
GCGGTCACTTCCGCTGCCAGTAGGGGCGACCGGCCGGTCGCCCGTACTAGGTGCGTTGCACCTGTGGAAGTCTGATCAGTGCAGGATCTTGCTCAGGAATAACTTGGTGCGTTCGTGCTTGGGCGCGGTGAACAGCCCCTCGGGGGTCGTGTCCTCGACGATGACTCCTTCGTCCAGGAAGATCGTGCGGTCAGCGGCGGCCTTGGCAAAGCCCATTTCGTGGGAGACCACGACCATGGTCATGCCCTCATTGGCCAACTCGAGCATCACATCCAGCACCTCTTTGATCATCTCCGGGTCGAGGGCTGAGGTGGGCTCATCGAACATCATGATCTTGGGTTGCATGGCCAGAGAGCGGGCGATGGCCACCCGCTGCTGCTGCCCGCCAGAGAGCTGATCAGGATAAACGTGGGCTTTCTCCGGAATGCCCACTTTGGTCAACTGCTCCATGGCAATAGCTTCGGCCTCTTCTTTCGAGCGTTTGCGCACCACCCGCTGGGCCAGGGTGACGTTCCCTAGAGCGGTCAGGTGGGGGAAGAGGTTGAACAATTGGAAGACAATGCCGATCTCGGCGCGCAGCGCATTGATGTCCGCACCTTTGGCTGTGGCATCTATGCCATCCACGATGATCTTGCCGCTGGTGGGGGTTTCCAGATGGTTGATGCAGCGCAGCAGAGTGGATTTGCCAGACCCCGAAGGGCCGATGATGACCACCACCTCGGCTGGGAAGACGTCCAGGCTGACGCCCCTCACGGCGTGGACTTGGCCGAACCGCTTGTGAACGTCCCTCATCTGAATAATCGGCTCATTCACCAACCTTCATTCTCCTTTCCAACACCCTACCCAACAGAGAAAGGGCCAAGGTCATGACCAGGTACATTAGGGCCACGGTGTTATACCCCTCGAAGGCGCGAAAGGTCCGCGAAACGTACAGGCGGCCCATCTGCAACAGATCGGACAGAGCGATGACCGAGATCAGCGAAGAATCTTTGAGCAAGGCGCTGAGATTGTTAACCAGGGGAGGCAGGATGATTCGGAAGGCCTGGGGCAGGATGACGTGGCGCATGGCCTGAAAGTAGGTCATGCCCAGGGAACGAGCGGCCTCCATCTGGCCGCGGTGGATGGACTGGATCCCAGCCCGATACACCTCGGTCAGATAGGCCCCGTAGCCAAACCCCAGTCCTATGATGGCCCGTTGAAGCATAGGTGGATCGAACCTGCCACCGGTGAGGTCACGTATTGCCGGACCGATCACGAAACCCATGTACAAGATAATGACCAACATCGGCAGGCCACGGATGACCTCGACGTAGAGAGTAGCCATAGCGTACAGAATGGGATTCTTGGAAACGCGACCCAGGCCCCCGAGCAGGCCCAGCACCAGGGCCAGGATGAAAGCCAACAAAGTGGTCTGCAAAGTCAGCTTGACGCCTTCCATGACGAAGCTGATGACTTTGAGATAGGTCTCAGAGGTCAACACCGCGTAGCCGATGTAGACACCGAGAACGACGATGATGACAGCCCACCAAGGCACGTCGGCCAAGCTGATGCGCCGTGTCTTAGCCCCTTTCAGTTCCGCAGTGGTCACCGTAGGCTCAGCCAATGTTCTCCTCCTTTCGCTGTAAGCGTCCAACGAAGTTGCGCCTCAAACCGACAAGAGAGGCCATGATCTCTGTTCATCCCGCCGATGCCGATCATGGTCACGGTGAACAGCCCCATGTCCCGGCTGAGAGTCACTTCGCCGGGGTTGTGAGTTGAGGTCCCTTGCTTCCTGTTCATGGGCCTTTCTCTTTCCAGCAGCGGTCAGGACAACGAAGGGGCATTCTCAGGTTTGTAGACGGGGGTCTAGTGCATCGCGCAGGCCGTCGCCTAGCAGGTTGAAGCCGAGCACGCTGAGCATGATGGCCACGCCAGGGGGAACGATGACCCACCAGGCTCCCTTGGCCAGGAACTTGTAGCAATCGCTCAGCATGGCCCCCCACTCCGGCTTGGGAGGTTGCTGTCCCAGCCCCAGGAAACCCAACCCTGCCGCCCAGAGGATGGCACTCCCCAGCCCCAGGGTAGATTGCACGATGATGGGGGAAAGGGTGTTGGGCAGTATGTGGCGAAACAGAATGCGCGATCTCGTCACTCCGGCACAGGTGGCGGCAGTGACGTATTCCTGTTCCCTGATCGAAAGCACCATGGAGCGGGCCAGGCGGGCGAAGATGGGGATAAACACGACCCCAACGGCCACCATCGTATTGTTCAAGCCTGGCCCGCGCATGGCGACGATGGCGATGGCCAGGAGCATGGCTGGGAAGGCCAGGATGATGTCCATGACGCGCATGATGATGTTGTCCGTCGCCCCTCCCACAAAGCCGGCCAGCAGACCCAGTATCCCGCCAATGAGTAAACCCATACTCACAGAAATGATGCCCACCATCAACGAATAGCGGGCCCCATGAACCAATCGCACCACCACGTCTCGCCCCAGGTTGTCGGTCCCCAGGATGTGTTCGCCTGAAGGCGGCTTGAGCCGCTCCCGCAAGTTGGAGTCCGTCTTGGGGTTGTAGGGAGATACGATGGGCGCCAACACAGCCACCAGCAGCAAGACACCGATGATAACCATGCCCAGGCGCGCGGTATTGAGGGAGATCAGGCGCCGCCAGGCATCGGCCCACAGAGAGCGGTGTTCGCGCACCGCCCAATCCACTGACATGCCCGCTTGAGGAGGTGTTGTCTCAGCCATATATCACTCACTCGAATCGAATCTTAGGGTTCAGGAAGGCGTAGGACATATCAACGGCCAGATTGACCACCGCGATGACCAGAGTGATGACCAGGACAGCCACCTGCACCACGGGGTAGTCCCGCGCCAGGATGGCGTCGTACACCCATTTGCCTACCCCAGGCCAGGAGAAGACCGTTTCCGTCATGATGGCCCCCGCCAGAAGGCTGCCAGCCTGCAGGCCGATGACCGTGATCACTGGCAGGAAGGCATTCTTCAGAGCATGGCGCAAAATGACGGTCCGCTCTCGCAGTCCTTTGGCGTAAGCCGTGCGGATGTAATCTTCCTGCAACACTTCCAGCATGGAGGAACGGGTCATGCGGGAGATAACGGCCATGGGAATACTGCCCAAGGCAATAGATGGCATCACCAGATGTTTGAGCGCCAGACCCAGGGCCTGAGAGTCGCCAGCGATGATACTGTCGAGGGTGTAGAGGCCAGTGACGCGCTCCAATGATAGGTCCACGGGAAAGCGGCCATAGGTAGGAAACCACCCCAACTTGACGCCGAAGAAGTAAATGAGCATCAACCCCAGCCAAAAGATGGGCATGGACACGCCCATCAGTGAGCCGACCATGCTCACACCGTCGAAAACGGAGTTTCGCCGCGTGGCGGAGATGATGCCCGCGGGGAGGCCCACTATGATAGCAAAGGTCATGGCCAGAAGCGACAGTTCCACGGTGGCCGGGATTTTCAATTTCAGCAGATCAGCGATGGGCGTCTTTTCGTGGACCGATTTCCCCAGGTCGCCTCGCAACAGGCGGCCGAGGAAGCCAAGATACTGCGAGTCAAAGAACCCCTTGAACCCTTCAGCGATGCTGACTTCACCGCGGAAGGCTTGGCCCGCGGCCTCAAGGTTGAGAAGGAGTGGCTTGTTCAAACCCAACTGCTCGCGGATGCGTTCCACGTTTTCCACGGCCGCGTGCTCGCCCAACATGAAGATGGCCGGATCGCCAGGGATAAGGTGAATAAACAGGAAAACGAGGACCGTTACCCCTAACAGCGTAGGGATCAGCGAAACCAACCGACGGATGATGTATCTGGTCATTGAAGACACACCTTTCTCGCCACTATCAGAACCTGGCGAAGGTTCAAGCACCCCCTCTTGTGCAAGCGCGCCTGGCAGTCACAGCACCACTGCAGGCGGAGAAAAGCGGCAACCTTCGCCCGGTTTCGTGGGACATGGACTCCTGATTGCAGCTCAGCCTGTCATTCAACTGCGACTGAGCAGCAGTCAGGAGGCCACCGGAGATCTCCGGAGGCGATAGTATGGACATGAATGAAAGGGGGTACGGGGACAACCCCGCACCCCCTTATGCCGTCCTGCGGGGCTCGTGACAGAGCCCAAGCCTGGTGCGGCTAAAAGCCCAACCTCACCAAGCCTAGTCCGCGATCACGACTCCCTCGTACTTGTCGGCGCCCACCGGCTGCACCACGAAGCCGCTGATCTTCGTATTGAAGAGGCGCGGGGTGTCGTTGTGCAGCATCCACAGGCGAGCGCGGTCCTCGTGGAGCAACCGCTCGACCTGCTCGTAGAGCGGCGCACGCTTGGCTTGGTCGGGCTCGGTGGCCGCCAGGAAGAGCAGATCGGCCACTTCCTGGTTGGCGTAGAAGCCCTCGCGTGCGTCAGGCTCCTTGGTCTGCCCAGCGGCGCTCAGCCCGCCGAAGAAGTAGTTGAGGAAGTTATCGGGGTCACCGTTGTCGCCGCCCCAGCCCAGCATGTAGAGGCCGTACAACTTGCCCTCACGCCGGGAGCCGAGGAAGGTCGCCCAGTCGCCTTCCAGGTACAGTTCGGTCTCGATGCCGACCTTGGCCAGATCGGCGGCCATGGCCTCGCCGATTTCCTTGGGGCTGGGATAGTAGAAGCGGGTCACCGGCATGTAGTAGAACTTCAGCGGCCCTACTTCTCCGGTGTCCTCGTTGGTGACTTCCTTCAAGCCCTCGGGGAATCCGGCATCGGCCAGCAACTGCCTGGACAGATCGGGATCGTAGGCCCAATCCTCGATGTCCGGGCGGCCCCACATGGATGGATGCAGGAAGGTGCTCGCCACCTGGCCATAGTCGCCGTAGAATGCATCCTTCAGCGCCTCACGGTCAATGGCGTGGAAGACGGCCTCTCGCACCTTCGGATCCTGGAACTCCTTGATGTGGTAGTTGAAGGCCAGGTAGCCGGTGTTCAGGCCAATGGCCTCCACGTACAGGTTGGGATCTGCTTCAGCATCCTTGATGTCCTCGATGCCGGCCTGCTCCATGGCGTGGATGTCGCCAGCCTTGAGGGCCAGGTAGCGGGCCGAGTCGTCGGGGATCACACGCCAGATTACCTTGCCAATGGTCGGCGCGCCGCCCCAGTAGTCCATGTTGGCTTCTGCCGTGATGTGGTCGTCCTCCAGCCACTCCACGAACTTGAAGGGACCGGTGCCCACGGCTCCCGCGCCGGGCGTGCCGTATTCTGCACCGTACTCCTCAAGAGCCTTGGGGCTGGAGATGGCGAATATGTCCATGGCCAGGTTAGCCAGCAGGGGAGCCAGAGGTTCCCTGAGGCTGATCTTGACAGTCAAGTCGTCCACCGCCTCGACACTGGTGATGAGGCAGTCCTCGTCGAAGCCGTTGAACATGTACTCCCAGTACTCGAACACCTGCTCCTCGAAGTGCAGCGGGTGATCGGTCTTCCACTGGCGCTCGTAGTTGAGAACCACGGCGTCGGCGTTGAAGGGCGTGCCGTCGTGGAACTTGACGCCCTCACGCAGGAAGATCGTCCACTCCTTGCTGTCCGCCGAAGCCTCAAAGCCGGTGGCCAGAGCCGGGATGGGGCCCGTGCCGCCATCTTCGTACTGGAACAACGGTTCGAGAATCTGGCCGGTGACGCGGAAGGACTCGCCATCGGTAACCACAGCCGGATCGAGCTGGACGGAGTCACCGGCGCGGCCGAAGATGAAGGTCTTGCCCACAGCCACCTCCACCTCAGGCACGCCGAACCACTTGTCGTAGATCTGATCATAGATGCCCAGGGCCTTGACCGCAGCCAAACCTGCATTGATGGCCTCTAGCACTTCGGGGCGATCCTTGATCACGGCGATGCCGTACTGCTCCTCTGTGTAGACCCCATCCAGCACCTTGAGCTTCATTTCAGGGTTGGCCTTGACGATTTCGATGGCTGTCGGGCCGTCGGCCACAGCCGCGTCCACGTCACCAGTGGCCAGGGCCTGGAAGGCCAGGGTGTTCTCGTCGTACCGCATCACCTCAGCCTCGGTCTGTTCCGTCAGCCAGATGTCACCGGTGGTGCCCAACTGTACCGCAGCCTTCTTGCCCGCCAGGTCATCAGCGGTGACGATTTCGGTTTCGTCGGCGCGAACAGTGATCATCTGTCCGGCGTCGAAGTAGGGATCGCTGAAGTCAACGGTCTTGGCCCGTTCTTCGGTGATGGTGGCGGCCGAGCAGACAGCGTCGAACTCACCGGAGGCCAGGGCAACGAAGATGCCGTCCCAGCGGGTGTTGACGAACTCGTACTCGAAGCCCGCCGCTTTGGCGATGGCATCGAAGATTTCGGGGTCGAAGCCGACGATGTCCCCTGCCTCATCTACGTACTCGAAGGGCGGGTACTCCGCATTGTTGCCCACAACGACCTTGCCCACGGGCACGGGCGTGGCGATGACCTCTTTCGTCACCACCACCGTCTCCTTCACCACCTCCTTTATAACCTCTGGAGTGGGTTGCGGGCAGGCAGTGAGGATCAGCGAGGCGACGAGGAGTACCGACAGTATACTAAGGACTCTATAGGCTTTCACTGGAAACTCTCCTCCTTAACTTGGTTGTTCGAAGTTGTGTGCGCTGGCGCGCACGTGTCCACCGATAGCGGGGCACCCATCCCCTCCGCTCCACGACCGGCGTCGCTGGAGCAGCAGAAGCTTCGTTGGGTAGAAACACCTCCTTTCGTCCAGATCAGAAACAACGCAAGATCAAAACCGACGCCATTATAAACCCAGGAAGCCGCTTTGTCAAATGCGTTTCCTTCTACACCGGGGCAACCTTACAAAGGTTCAAGCCCCCTCCTTCGTATAAGCGCATCTGGCTGTTAAGTGGTCTTATGTGTGGAACAGATCACAGCCTTCGTAAGGCTTCCCCCACAGTTTTGAATGATACCCTTCTTCTACCCTCCCAGATAGGCAGCCTTGACCCGGGGATCGTCCAACAGTTCCTGGCTGGTGCCGGCCAGGGCAATGGCCCCTGTCTCCAACACGTATCCCTTGTCCGCCAGCCGCAGTGCAACGCGGGCGTTCTGCTCCACCAACAGGATAGTCACTCCCTGCTCGTTGATCTCCCGGATGGTCTGGAAGATGGCCTTGACCAGCATGGGAGCCAACCCCAGCGACGGCTCATCCAGCATCAGCAGTTTAGGGCGGGCCATCAGCGCCCGGCCGATGGCCAGCATCTGCTGTTCGCCGCCGGAGAGGGTGCCAGCGATCTGCCGTTTGCGCTCTTCCAGGCGGGGGAAGAGCTTAAATACCCGCCGCCGGTTCTCCTCGATGGCCTCCTTGTCGTTGCCCAGGCTGTAGGCCCCCATGTTGAGGTTCTCCTGCACGGTCAGAGTGGCGAAGACCTTGCGCCCTTCAGGGGCCTGAGAGATGCCCCGGTAAACGATCTCGTGCGCGGGCACCCGGTTGGTTTCTTGTTCCTCGAAGAGCACCTGGCCCTGGCGGGGGCGTTCCAGCCCAGAGATAGTGCGCAAAGTGGTCGTCTTGCCCGCGCCGTTAGCCCCGATGAGCGTGACGATCTCTCCCGCTTCGACGGTGAGGGAAATGCCTTTCAAGGCGTGGACGTGTCCGTAGTAAGTATGTATGTCTCGTAGTTCCAGAAGTCCCACCCTACTCCTCCCGTCCCAGGTACGCTTCGATCACCCGGGGGTTGGTCTGCACTTCGGCTGGCGTCCCCGCGGCGATCTTCTCCCCATTGTCCAACACCACGATGCGGTCTGAAACTCCCATGACCACCTTCATGTCGTGCTCGATGAGAAAGATAGTGATGCCAGAAGTCCTGATCTGGCCGATGAGGTCCATCAACTGGCGGCCTTCTTGCTCGTTGAGCCCCGCGGCCGGCTCGTCGAGGATCAGGAGCCGCGGGTCGGTAGCCAGGGCGCGGGCGATCTCCAGCCGTCGCTGATCGCCGTAGGGCAGGTTTTTCGCCAGTTCGTCCCGGTAGGGCCACAAATGCATGAAACGCAAGTGGCGTTCCACCTCTTGCAGGATGCTTACCTCCTCTTGCTGCTGCGATTGGGGACGGACGATGGCCCCCATCAACCCGGCCCTGGTGCGGCAATGCCGTCCCGCCATCACATTTTCCATCACCGTCAGGTTGGGGAAGACGCGGATGGTCTGGAAGGTGCGGGCAATGCCCCGTTCGGTGATGCTATGCGGCTTCAGCCCCAGTAAGCTCCCCCCGTTGAAACGGATTTCACCGCTATTGGGCGGGTAGATGCCCGTGATCAGGTTGAACACCGTCGTCTTGCCCGCGCCGTTGGGGCCGATCATGCCCAGGATATCGCCTTCGTCGATGTGAAAGTCGAGGTGGCTGACCGCGGTCAGGCCGCCGAAGTTCTTGGTCAGATCAGAGACTTCCAGGAGTGCCATGGCATACCTCAGCTAGCTGCCAAGCTTTCTTCTTCCTCCATCCCCAGGCGCACGCGACGGCTGGGCCACAATCCCTGGGGGCGGAAGACCATCATCAAGACCATCGCCGCGCCGAAAAGCAACATTCGCCACTGCTGGATGTTCAGCAACACCTGCCTGAGCAGTTCGGGCAGCACGACCATGCCTGCAGCGCCCACCAGCACACCGGGGATAGAGCCGGTGCCCCCCAGCACGACGATACAGAACATGATCACCGACTCCCAGAAGCTGAAGCTCTCCGGGGCAATGACCGTTATCCAACTGGCGTAGAGGCCGCCGGTAACGCCAGCCCAGGCCGCGCCCACGGCGAAGGCCAGCAGCTTCATTTGCACTGTGTCAATGCCCATCGCTTCCGCTGCCAGTTCATCCTCACGTATGCAGGCCCAGGCGCGGCCCAGGCGAGAGTTTTCCAGCCGGCGCATGGCGAAGACAGTAAGGGCGACGAAAACCAGGAACAAGTAATAGTAGTGCCACTGCTGGCGAAGCGTGAAGCCAAAGAGGCTGGGGCGGGAGATGCCGAAGATACCGTTAGGACCTCCTGTGATCACCAGCCCACTGACCTTCTCGGCGAAACCGCTCAGGCCCGGTATCTTGCCCAGAAAGGCCAGGCTCGAGGCGTCGTTGCGCAGGGCGATGCGCACGATCTCGCCGAAGCCGATGGTGACGATGCATAAATAGTCACCGCGCAGGTGCAGGATCGGCCGGCTGATGAGGATAGCGAAGATGGCAGCCACCAGCCCGCTGAGGGGCAGTAGTAAGAGGATCGGGATGCCCAGCTTGGTGCTGAGAACAGCCGTCGTATAAGCACCGATGGCGTAGAAGGCAGCGTGGCCCAGTTGGAACAGCCCAGCATAGCCCAGGATGATGTTCAGACTCAGCCCCAACGAAGCGTAGATGAAAAAGAAGTTGGCAACCTGTGTCCAGCGATTCGCTCCCATGCCAAGGAGCAGGTGAGTAAATGGGGGAAAGAGAAGGGCGAGGAGAGCGATGATGAGGTTCTTCCTGCGTTCGCTCAATCCCTGGAGACGAGAGAATTGACCCTTTATCTTCTTCATCGCATTCATCACAGTTTCTCCACTACCCGCTCGCCCAGCAAACCCGTTGGCCTCCAGATCAGGATCAGGATCAGGACCACGAAGGCGATGGCGTTCTTCCAGGCGTCGGACACGAAGCCCGTGGCCAGCGCCTCGATGACCCCCAGCAGCAAACCCCCTATCATTGCCCCTGGGATGTTGCCGATGCCGCCCAGGATGGCGGCGGTGAACGCTTTGAGGCCGTATCCCCACCCCAACGTGAAATAGATACGCCCGTAGAAGAGGCCCACCATGACCCCTCCGGCGGCGCCCAGAGCCGGGCCAATGATGAACACCAACGCGATTATGCGATAAACGTCAATCCCCATCAGCCGTGCTATGTCGTGGTCCAAAGACACGGCCCGCATGGCCGTGCCCACCCGCGTGTATTGGACGAAGATGTACAGACCAGCCATCAGCACGAAGGCGATGGCCAGCATCACCACCTGCATCAGCGAGATGCGCGCACCGCCCACCGTCCAGATGACTTCGGGGACGATGGCTTTGAACTCTTCGGGATAAGTCCTGTATCGGGCACCGTAGAGAAGCATGACGGCGTTCTGGATGAAGATGGCAGCTCCCAGGGCGGAGACGACAGGGGGAAGACGGCCCGCCCGGTATAAGGGGCGGTAGGCAACTCGCTCCAGTACGATTCCAACGAGAGCTATCACAACCATGACGATCAGAAAGATCGCCAACAGAACGAGCAAACTGGCCGACATGCCCATGTTGACGACTAATCCCATCAGCGTCACCAGCCCGACGTAGGCCCCCAGCATAAAGAGGTCGCCGTGGGCGAAGTTGATCAACTTGAGCACACCGTAGACCATGGTGTAGCCCAGGGCGATTAGCGCGTAGAAGGAACCGATGGTCAAGCCGTTGATGAGTTGTTGTAAGAATTGTCCCATTCCTCGCTCCTCCGCCCCTCCGCTAAGCCGGCACCATTTCGGCAAGCGAAGGCATGAGCGTGACCTCGAATTGAACCTTGCGCCGCAACACTTCCGAGGCGTCCAGCACTTCAATGCCGAGCAACCTCCCCTGCCTGTCGAAATCAGCGTGCACACCGGGTACCACGGTCTCGGTCTTCGCTGCTTTCTCCCCCGGAAGACCAAACCAGATATACAACAGATCCCGAACCGAGTCGTATTCAATCTTCATTATGAACTTACCCCCCGTGGAAAACCTTGCCCATACCGGGCCTTCACCGTCAGCAAGATGAATCCCTCATCGGTCACTTTGTAGTACACTGTCACCTCTTTCTCCTGATAGAATTGCCCCTCCCATTGCGCCTCATACGGGAACACCATCACCTTCCCCAGCGTACCGGGTTTGGCATCAGTGGCTTCCCCGCCCTCGTTCAGGGTTCGTTCAATCTCCTGCCTGCTAACGCCACGTTGATGTATCCGTGCCCGCAGATGAGGATGTAAGTCCGCCTGGGTGATCCGAAACCCTCCCTTTTCCATCCTTCCCCTTCTTCCATCTTCCCCTCTCCACCTCCATTGCCCCGGATTCCGGGCGCAAGAAAGGGGAGTTCGGAAGAGAGCTCCCGAACTCCCCCTCAAGACGAGAGGCTTACTTGACCATCTCGAACTCGCCGGCCTCGCTGATGATGTAGGCCTCGTGGACCGTGCCCAGGCGGTCGCCTTTCTCATCGAAGCCGATGATGTTGCCCGTCACACCCGGGTAGTCCTTGAACTTGGTGTGCAGGTATTCGGCCATCTTCGCCGAGTCGGTGGAGTTGGTCTCTTCCATGGCCTTCACGATGACCCGCAGAGCATCCCCTGCCATGACCCACCAGATGCTGGCGGGGGGTTCGTCGTACTTGGCGACGAAGTCATCGTAGAACTTCTTGGCCACGTCGCCGGGGATGTCCTTGGGCAGCGGCTCGGTGGTGATGTAGGTCCCCTTGGCCGCATCCAACCCGGAGATTTCGACCATCTCTGGGTTGTTACAGGCGTTGCCCACGATCCACTTGAACCCGGTCCCCAGCTCCCTGGATTGCTTGAGCAGCAATCCTCCCTGTGGGTGATAACCGGAGAAGTAGACAGCGTCGGGCCCAAGGCCGTCAATTTTGGTCAGGATCGGCTTGAAGTCGGTGTCCTCGGGGTTGATGGCGTCGAAGATGACCACCTCCAATCCAGCCTCCTCCGAGTAGCGTTTGGTATGCTCAGCCAACCCCTGGGCGTAGGTCGAGTTGTCGTGGATGACGCCGATTTTCTTCGCCCCCAACTCCTTCATGAAGTTGGCAGCGAAGAGGCCCTGGCGGTCGTCGAGGAAGCAGACGCGGAAGAAGCGCTGGAAACCTTTCTGCGACAGCCGGGTGGCCGTCGAGGAGGGAGTGATCTGCAGGAGGCCGGCTTCGTTGTAGATCTCCGAAGCGGGCTCGGTGCAGGTGGAGCTGTAGCTGCCCACCACGGCCTTGACCCCGGCCGACACTAACTGATTGGCGCACTTGGACGACTCGTCAGGCTTGCCCACGTCGTCGCACTTGGTGATCTCGATCTTGCGCCCATCCAGGATGCCCTTCTCGTTGATCTGCCCTGTCACCAGTTCAACGACCTTGACGAAGCCCTCGCCCTCGTAGGCGTACTCGCCGGTGATGGGGGCCTGCAGACCGATTTTGATAGACTCCTTGGCTGCAGGAGCGCACCCGGCCAGGGGGGTGAGCACCAGCAACAGAACAAGCGGAACGACAAACCGTTTAGACATGGTCATCCTCCTTTAAGGTGACGAATGGTACGGCCCTGTCATCGGCCGTTCTCAAATGTCCGGCCCCAGCGCTGTCGCTGGGTCTTGCTGTCTGGCGTTGATTCTGATTGGTTGGCTCCCGTGCACCCTCCTTTCTTTCTTGCTGCTCTTGACTCCCTTTGATACGCTCTTGGATGAGCTTAGGAAGCTTCCTGGAGCATATATCGGCTACCCAATTATAGCACGAATCAAGTCCTGAGTCAATAAGTGATTGGGGTAATCTCGTCCAACACAGCCCTGATCTAGCCCATGCTGCTCATATGGAAAAGCTGTGGGAAAGCAGACAACTCTCCGCTGGCGCTAGGAGTTGCCCACTTCCCCACAGCTCTTGTTCCGACTTCGACCCCTCCCCAATCCAGCATCCGTCAGACCATCGAAACCAAAGACAGGAACGGACAAGTCCGGCAACCTTATCTTCTGACCAAACGATCGCCTTTCGGTAGCATTTGATTCGACACGGGTGTTTAACTTCTCCCCCCCAGATAGGCGGCCTTAACCTCGGGGTTCTCTCTCAGCTCTGCCGCCGTCCCCCCCAGCACGATACGCCCCGTCTCCAACACGTAGCCCCGGTGGGCGATGCTGAGGGCCATGAGGGCATTCTGCTCCACCAACAAAATGGTCGTACCCTGGCGGTTGATGTTTTGAATGATCTCGAATATGGCCTCCACCAGCATGGGGGCCAATCCCATGGAAGGCTCATCAAGCAGGAAGATCTCGGGCTTGGACATCAATGCCCGACCCATGGATAACATCTGCTGCTCCCCGCCGCTGAGGGTCCCACCGACCTGCTTCTGCCGTTCCTTCAGCAACGGGAACAGAGTGAACACTCGTTCCATGTCCTCCTCGATGGCCGCTTGGTCGGTGCGGGTGTAAGCCCCCATTTCCAGATTCTCGCGCACCGTCAGGCGGCTAAAGACCCGGCGTCCCTCGGGGCCCTGGGAGATGCCCATCTTCACGATCTCGTGGGGAGGAACGTGATCAATGCGCTTCCCTTCGAGCCAGATGCTGCCAGTACGCGGTTGCATCAAGCCTGAAATCGTATTCAGCGTCGTGCTCTTTCCCGCACCGTTGGCCCCGATGAGGGTCACAATCTCCCTCTTTTCCACGGAAAGAGAAATCCCCTGCAGAGCATGAATGCTGCCGTAATAGGTATGCACGTCCTTCAGCTCGAGCATGGCCATTTTACGCCACTCCCTCCTGCATCCGCTCTTTCTTCCGGCCCAGGTAAGCCTCGATGACTTTGGAATTCTCCTGGACCTCCGCTGGCGTCCCTTCGGCGATCTTCTCGCCGTAGTCCAACACCGTCACTCGATCAGAGATGCCCATCACCACTTTCATATCGTGCTCGATGAGGAAGATGGTCAACCCCTGTTCGTCACGCAACCGTTGGATGAAAGTCATCATCTCTTCCGTTTCGCGAGGATTCATGCCTGCCGTAGGTTCGTCCAGCAACAGGAGCTTGGGCCGACTGGACAGCGCCCGACCGATCTCCAGGCGGCGCTGATCGCCATAAGGCAGGTTCTTAGCGAACACATCTCCCTTTCCCTTAAGCCCTACAAACTCCAACATGGCTAAAGCTTCATCCAGAGCTTCTCGCTCCTCGCGCAGGCTGCCAGGGAGTTGAAGAATCGCGCCCAACACCCCTGAGCGGAGACGACTGTGTTGGCCCACCAGGATGTTCTCAATGACCGTCATCTCACCAAACAAGCGGATGTTCTGGTACGTGCGGGCGATGCCCATGGCGATGATCTGATCCGGACGACGGTTTTTTAGAGAAACGCCACCGAAACTCATGGAGCCTTCCTCAGGCCGGTAGAAGCCAGTGATGCAGTTAAAGAATGTGGTCTTGCCAGCACCGTTGGGGCCGATAAGACTGACAATGCTGTCTTGGCGAACCGTGAAATCCAGCATATGGACAGCAACCAGCCCGCCAAACCGCTTGGTGACTTTGCTTGTTTCCAGGATGTTCACGATCTAGACTCCCGTCGAGGGCCCAGCAGTACCTTCACTGGGCGGTTCCATGTGTTGGTGAAGCTCCATCTTTCTGCGCGTGGATGGCCAGAGACCTTCCGGACGCACGATCATCATGACGATGAGCAGAGCGCCAAAGACCAGCATACGATACTCATCCAACTGGCGCAAGATCTCGGGCAGGCCCCTTAGCACTAAGGCGCCCACCACTACCCCTGGAATGCTGCCCATCCCACCAATGATCACCAGACAGAGCACGTTGATAGAGACAAGCAGAGTAAAGTCCTCAGGGCCGGTGAACCTGTTACGCGACGCATAGATCACGCCGCCCAATCCGGCAAAGGCAGCGCCGATGGCAAAGGCCAGCAACTTGTACTTGAGGGTATAGATGCCCATTGCCTCCGCCACGTCCTCGTCCTCGCGCATGGCCATCCAAGCCCGACCAACTCGTGCGTGTTGTAGGCGAAAGGTGATAAAGGCCACTATCACGATACCCAGGATGATGAAATACATAAAGTGGAGTTCGCTGCTAGCGTCAAGGCCGAACAAACTCGGTCCCCCGACAGCGCGGATGCCTCGAGGCCCACCCGTGAAGCTGGTGAGTGCGTCACTTTTCGATAGGATGCGGATGATTTCACCGAAACCCAATGTCACGATAGCCAGGTAGTCACCGCGCATGCGCAGCACCGGGATGCCCAACAGCACACCAGAGATGGCAGCGAGTATGACGCCGATAGGGAGTACCAGCCAAAAGTCCATCAGGATGCCATGGGGCATGGGCGCTGTCAGTATGGCGACGGTGTAAGCCCCGATGGCAAAAAAGGCCACGTAGCCCAGGTCCAAGAGGCCGGCCAGTCCGACCACGATGTTTAGACCCAATCCCAGCATCACATAGATGCCCACGGTGCCCAGCGTATAGTTCCAATATTGGCCCAGTACGAAAGGCGCGATGAGCAGCACCAGCAGGCCGATGCCATACAGAATGTGCCGCGAGTACCTGTATTGCCTGAAATTCTCTACAGGGGGCATCGTTAAGAGCTTTTCGCGCGTTATCCTCAAGCGATTGCCCCAAGAATCCCGCCACTTGTAGCGTGTTGAGACATAAGCCAACAGGGCGCCGGTCAATCC
>DFBV01000032.1:0-6028 GCA_002366755.1 Anaerolineales bacterium UBA3071 | reverse complement strand
GTGAGCAGGTTGATCGCCTCAGGCGTGAGTTGCACCAGCCATTTGCGCAGCTCAGCGCCGGAATCTATCAGGGAGCTTATCACCCAGATGAACGTCGCCAGCACTAACCCGTGTGACGCGCCCGCCAGCAGACCGGCAATCGAGGTTTCTCCCCACGATTTGCCCTTGGCGCGCTGGGCGGCCATCGCCCCGCCCCACAAAGCGATGACCAACAGCAAGGCCCACGCCCCCGGCCCCTGAGAGGGCAAATTGAACCATCCCCTCATCAGCGTGCCCACCAGTCCGGTCAGACCGAGCAGGATGATAGAGACGTTTATGAAGCCTGTCAGAAGCCCTCCTCGGAGGCTTGAACGGATGTTCATCTGTCTCTCCTATGCACAGCGACAACCGGTGCGTGCCCGTATCACGCTTTCTTTTCCGTCAGAACCTCTCCCAGCAGCCCTGTAGGCCGGAAGATCAGGGCCAGCACCAGGATGGAGAATGCCAATACGTCCTTGAGTTGGAAGGGTAAGCCGAGCGCAGCCGGCCCCATGGCCTCTATGACCCCTAGAACAAGGCCACCTAGCATCGCTCCTGGGACGTTGCCGATGCCACCCAGCACGGCGGCCGTAAAGGCCTTGATGCCGGGCAAAAAGCCCACGAAGTGGTAAACGATACCCATGTGCAAGCCCCACATCACCCCGGCCGCGCCGGCCAGCGCTCCGCTGATGGCAAAGGTGTTGGCGATGACGCGATCCACGTCTATGCCCATCAAGGCGGCGATTTCTTTGTCCTCGGCCACGGCACGCATGGCTTTACCCATCTTGGTGCGCTGTACCAGAATGTACAGCCCGATCATCAGTAGAATGGACAGGACAAAGGTGAGGACGCCGGTGTAGGTAATCAGCACCTCTTTACCACTCACCATCAGAGTCCAGCCGATGTTGCGCTTGGCCACTTCGGGATTGGTATAAGTGTGGCGAGCGGCGCCGAACACCAGTTGAGCCATGTTCTCCAGGAAAAGGGAGGCTCCGATGGCGCTGATCAACGGCACCAGACGGGGCGCCGTGCGCAGGGGACGGTAGGCGATGCGCTCCAGCGCGATAGCGACGAAGGTAGCCACGAGCATGCCCACGGTAAAGGCGACGGTGATGGAAAGGATGGAACTAGCCAAGCTCCTGTTCAGTATGCCTGCGCCGTTGAATGCCTCCAGCGTGAAATAGCCAGCAAAGGCTCCCAACATCATCACATCGCCGTGGGCAAAGTTGATCATAAACAGGATGCCGTAGACCAGGGTATAGCCGAGGGCGATCACGGCGTAAACGCTACCCAGGATGATGCCAGAGACGGCAAAGCGCACCCAGGTGTCCGCGCCGTAGGCTTGTTGAATAAAGAGGACGGTCAGCAGCCGCCACATCAGGAAAGCGATAACCAGCACACCTATTGTTGGGCGGACCAATCGCCCGAGATTGAAGAAACGTTTGTGGCGAAGCTGGACGGCATCGGCCATGGCGGCATCGGCCATAATGAGGTATCCTTTTCTGAATGTAACTCGAAAGCGGCTCGCACCTGCGCAAGCCGTTTTGGCATGTCCGTGGCTAGCCAGACAGGATGAGACGATGAGGCAGGCCGTATGGCCTACCTCATCGCTTGTCTTTCTGATGAGAGGAGTGGAACTACTGCCCTGGTGCCTCCACCCACTCACCGTTCTCCACGACCATGAACAGCGGGGACGCCGCGGCGCACTCGCCCTTGCCATCGTTCGTCAGCATGCCGGTCAGGCCCGGGAAGTCCTTGATGCTGCGTACTGCGTCGGCCAGGGCCTTGCGCGGGATGATCAACGAATCACCGCTCTCCAACGCGGCATCTTCGATTGCATTGATCAAGAGGGCCGTCGCGTCGTGGCCATGCGGGCTGAAGGGACTCAATTTGCCTTGCGGGTCGCCATAGTCTGCCTCGTAGTCCACCTTGAACTTGTCGAACACCGCCGAGGGGGGAATCGGCACATAGGTAGAGTAAGTGCCCTCTGCTGCGTCGCCGGACAGGTCGAGATAGTTCGTGCCATAGGTACCGTCGCAGCCAAAGAACTTGACGCCCCCCAGGCCGGCGCCGGCCATCTGGGTGACCAACACGGCCGCGTCGGCGTCATACCCGCCGAAGTAGAGCAACTCAGGCTCAAGGGCGGCGATGGCCGCCAGCGGGGCGCTGTAGTCGGTCTCACCGGGGGTGATGCCCTCCTTACCCAGAGCGGTGCCTCCTAACTCTTCAAAGGCTGCGGCCATACCCTCGACCAAGCCTTTCCCATAAGCGCCGCCGTCATGCACAACGACGACTTTTCTCACGCTGAGTGTGTTATAGATATAGTTGGCGGCCATCTGGCCCTGTAGTTTGTCCGAAAAGGCCACACGGTTATAGACGTTCGGGCCAATGGCTGGCAGATCAGCCAAGGTCGTTGAGGGCGACATCATCACGATGTGTGCCTTCTCATAGATCGGTATGGCTGCCTCGGTCGAGCCGGAGAACGTGTGGCCGGCAACTGCCACGACCCGAGGGTCAGCGGCCAGCTTGTTGGCCACAGACGCTCCCTGCTCCGGCGTGCCCTGCGTATCCTCTACGAGCAATTCGATGTCAAAACCTTTCACAGTGGGATGCGCCTTGACGGCCAGTTCGGCGCCACGCGAGATGTCTGTGCCGAAGGCCGAGTAGTCTGCCGTCATCGGACCGACGTAGGCGACCTTGATGGTCTGCCCCTTCTCAGTGATGGCACAGCCCCATTCGTCCGTGCACTCGTATGGCTTGGCGGCGGGCGCGCAGCCAGCCACGAGCAGGCCGGTCACCAAAACGGTCAGCATCAGGATGCTGAGAGATCTACTGTACTTCATTGCTACTCCTCCTTGCATAAGTCTGAAAGCCGGAACTGGACGAAAATGACATCAGCAGCTCGCGCTGCTGGCTGGGAGGGCCAATCCCATCAGCCATCTTGCTGCGAAACGACACTGGTCAGGCCTGATCACTCCCTTTCAATGAATCCGCTTCGCTGAAACAGCGGAGACAGCAATGGATGACACCAGGTCATAAGCAGAGAGAGCAAGGAACTCGAACCGCGTAGGATGTTGACGAAGAATCTCATTCTGCGCGAAGCTTCCTTGCTCTCCAGAACGTCAAAGTTGGGCAATTATACTAGAGTAAATCCCTTTTGTCAAATCTGCCGAATCCGCCGGTCCCTCCACCACAACACGCCTCCCGGCAGGCTGGAGACGTAGATGATGAGCTGCAACAGCAGCGACACGGCCAGCGCCAGCCGCTCGGGCACCCCCACCAGGCCAAAGAAGAAGACATAGGCGCTCTGGTTGAGTCCCAAGCCTCCAATGGAGATGGGGATCAACAACACAAGGGCGATAAGCGGGTTGAAAAGGCAGATGTGCAACAGCGAGATGCCGCCCCCCAGCGCCTCGGCCAGGAACCAGTTGACGAAGTTGGTCAGAAATACCATGACCAGGCCAATGACGAAGGCAAGAGCCAGCGCACTGGTGCTGTGGCGGTAGGCATCGAACGCATCCGACAGGCGACGATAGAGCGGAGCCAGTCGCTCCAGCGGGCGCCAACGGAAGAGACGCTCCAGCCAGGCCCGTAGC
The DNA here is from genome assembly GCA_002366755.1 of Anaerolineales bacterium UBA3071. Lineage (GTDB taxonomy): Bacteria > Chloroflexota > Anaerolineae > UBA3071 > UBA3071 > UBA3071. The sequence continues at coordinate 2,414 of DFBV01000032.1, read as the reverse complement.
CGACGGCTCAGCAGAAAAAGGAAGCCCAGGCCGACGACTCCCAACGTGATTGCCGCTGCCAGGGCAAACTGGCGCAGGTTTGTCTGGCCCGTAGTGCGCACGGCTATCAGTGCAGCCACCACCGCACTGGTCATGAAGGCCATCAGCCCCACGATGCGGTCCACGAGCACCGACACGGCGGCCTCAGCGCCGCGGTCGGTATAGCGAGCCAACCCATAGCCCCGCATCACGTCGCCGCCGACGTTGGCGGGCAGGAAGTTGTTGAAGAAGACGCCGACGAAGGTGTATTCCAGGAGCGCTCGCAGAGGCACTGCAATGCGCTGCGCACGCAGCAACACCTGCCAGCGGACGGCATTGAGCACGATCGCTGCCAGGTACAGCAGCAACGCCAGCAGCAGGTATCCCGGCTGGGCCGAGGCCAGCACACTTCCCACTTCGGCCAGATCGACCCGGCTGAACAGGTAGACGATCAGGGCGAGGCTGATCACTACCTTGAGTGCGGTCAGGAGTTTGTCTTTCACGAGATGCCTTTCAACTTCGAGGTGCACGAGGTGCAACGCACTTCACAAGTGCGTTGCACCTTCATTGCACTTTAGCACCTTATTCGACTTCATGCTCCACAAGCAGCGCAGCCGCCATGGGCTGAGCATCTATCTGAGCCTGGGTTTCCTCACGCTGCCTGCGGACATCCGATTTCTGCGTATAGGCCATGTCCCAGACCGTGTGTCGGTCCCTTCTGATGGCAAAATCGTACCAACCCAGGAGCCGGGACCAGCCTTCCAACAGAGCCAACGCTGCCAAGACGCCGAGCAACCGGATGGCCCCCCACACCTCTTTCAGGGCCACCTTGACCACGCGAGGGGTCTGGATGCTGGAAACAGCATGGCCGTACTTGTGCTTGAGATAGAGGTGGCCAGCATGATTGCGCCGCCGCTGCTTGATGAAGTCCTTCACCGTGGTCGGCCCAGTGTTGTATACGATGGCATCGGGCGCATACTTCACGTCCAAGCCTCGCTGTATTACCAGCGCCTCCACGAAGGCTTCGTCCGTGGCCACGTCCGGTGGAATGCGGTCGAATACCTTGCGGTAGGCAATCATCTCCCCCAGGCGAGGGATATCCAGACAAAGCTGGTGTTCCATCCGCAGCCGCAAATGGGTGAATAGCTGCACCAGGTGATCGGGGGTGTCCACGGGCATCTTGTGCGCCCCAGTCATGCCGATGGCAGGGTCAGCAAACATGCGCACCAGGTGCTCCACAGCATCTTCGCGGGGAAGTGTATCGGCGCTCTCCTGAACGCAGATGTCCTCTTTCGCCTCTTGCAGGAAGAGGTTGATAGCAGACGTCTTCCCCTCTCGGCGTGGCTGCACCAGCAGCTTGATGCGAGGGTCCCTCTGCTGATACTTCTGCACGATGGGTATCGTCTCGTCGGTGCAACCGGAGGCTACAACGATGATCTCAGTGATTTCCACCTGGCGCAGATGCTGGTCGATTATCGCCTGCAACAGCGTGCCGATGTTCTTCTCCTCGTTGTGAGCTATGATGCCCACACTGCAGCGGGTCTTCTTTCCGCTCTGGTCCATTTATGTTGTGTACCTCACATGTGGTAGGTCGGTAGATTGGTAGATCGGTAGATTGGTAAGTTGGGGGATCACCCGACGGAAAGACCAATTTACCAGTTCACCTTTACCAGTTCACCAATGTACCAACAGCGGGCATTATACTCACTGTCGGTCAAATCAGCGAATCGGCAACAGTCGCAATATCTCCTCAGCGATCTCTTCCGCCGCCGCAGGCCGTCCCAGCGCCCGGGCTCGCGCAGCCATGTCCACCAGCATCGGATTGCCGGGCCGCAGCCACTCGCCCACCCGGCGGGCGATCTCCGTCGGCTTCTCAACGTAGACGCCAACGCCATGCTCCACCACGAAGGGCACATTCCCTTCCTCTTGGCCGGGAATGAAACTGCAGAGCAAAATGGGCAGGCCCACGACCAACGCCTCGGCGATGGTGCTTGGCCCAGCCTTGGTGATGATCAAGTCAGCAGCGCCCATCCAGTCCGGCATGTTGGTCACAAAACCCTGCACGGTCACAGGTATCGGCCACATCCGCCGCGCAAGCTGTTGCCGTAGATGTTCGTTTCGCCCGCAGATGACGACGAGTTGGCCGTGTCCCTCAGCGGCCAACTCGTCAGCCACAGCCAGGGCGATTTCTCCCAGCGAGCCCACGCCCCCGCCGCCTACAAGCAACACAGTCGGTTGGTCAGGGTCTAGGCTCAACTGTTGCCTCCATCGCGGCTTCGCCAGCCTTTCCACTGGATGGAAGCGACCACTCACCGGCATGCCCACCACGCGCACCTGTTCGGCGGAAAGGCCGGCGGCCCGCGCCCGGTGAGCTGCCGCTTCGTTGGGAACGACGC
>DFBV01000098.1 GCA_002366755.1 Anaerolineales bacterium UBA3071 | reverse complement strand
AGAGTAGGGGGGGCACGGCGTGGGCGTGATGACGTAGGTCATGTAGAGGCGCCCCTCGAGTGCTGTGAGCCTGGCGTCCTCGACGGACCTCTCCCACAGTTCCAGGTCGGGCAAGAAGCATGGCTCGTCAAACCGATCCACCAGGTTGAGGTTTTCGTCAAAGACGGCGTGGCCGAGGCGTGAGATGTACTGGACGAACTCTCCCGTGGCGCGGTAGAGCAGGTGGATCTTGCCGTCCATGTGGATGGCAGCCGGGTTGTAGGTTTCGAGGGACTCCCATCCATCTCCCCTGGGCTCTAGAATGGGATTGCCGGCATAACGCTCGAGTTTCATAGTGGTCGATGTCCTATTGCTTGTGGGTATCTGGGAACGAAGGGCACATGCCAGAGCGGGCATGTGCCCTTCTTGGCTGATAGAGCCGAGGGTGCGCTATTAGGGCAGAGCGGGTGCGATGCGTTCGCAGAAGGCGGCGACGCTATCCTCAACCGACTTCTGGCCCAGCCACATCTCGCTCAGTTCCTGGCCCCAGGCGTCCCACATCTCGCCCATTCTGGGGATGACCGGGTAGTAGTGGATCTCATCGACGGTGTAGGAGATCAACACATCCCGGTGAGCAGGCGCTTGGGTCGGATCGAGGAAGGCTTCAGACTCGGCGTACTTGATCATCGAAGGGGTCGCCGTTCCTCCCTCGGCCATGCGCACCTGGCCGGCTTCGCCGGTGAAGAACTTGAGCAGTTCCCAGGCGGCGTCGGGATACTTGGAGTCCTTGGCGATGGACCAGGAGACGGTGTCCACCACCGTGCCCCGTGTGCCACTGTGGGGGCTGATGGGGATGGGAGCGATGTCCCACCCGAAGTCGGTGATGTCGCGGAAGCCCAGCACCCGCCAGCCGCCGCAGACGTACATGCCTGCCTTGCCGCTGGAGAAGGTGTCCTTGGCCGAGAGTTCGCCCAACTCGATCTTGCTGGGAGCTACTTTCTCATCAAACATCATGCCGGTAAGGAACTCCAGGGCTTGCACTGAAGCGGGATCGTCGAGCATGCAGGCGCTCTTGTCTTCGGTGAGGTAACCGCCGCCGTTGCCGTAGATCCAGCCCCCGATGCGGTTCATGCCTATGTCGGTGACGAAGCCCCACTGGTCGGTCACGCCGTCGTCGTCGGTGTCGGCCACGATCTTCTTGGCCGCGTCGAGGACGTCGTCCCAGGTCCAGTTCTCGTCGGGATAGGACACCCCGGCCGCGTCGAAGAGGGCCTCGTTGTAGTAGAGCACCTGGCTGTTCCAGTCCTTGGATACCCCGTAGAGCTTGTCTTCGTAGGTGAAGGCCTCAATCAGGGAGGGGAAGAACATATCCGTGCTCATCTCAGGGTCACTGGCCATGTAGTCGTCGAGAGGCAGGAGCGTCCCCTCCGAGGCATAGAACACCATCTCGGGGTAGCCCATGTACATCAGGTCGGGCGGCGTGCCGGCAGCGAACATGGCGGCCACCTTGTCCCAGTAGTTCTGGGGGACGTGGATCTGCTCCACCTTGACGTCGGGGTATCCCTCGTTGAACTGGGCAATCCAGCCCTCGACGAGGTCCTTCTCCCCCTCGCTCCCCCAGTGGATCACCGTTAGTTCCGCCTTCATTTCCTTTGGCTTTTCCTCCACGGCGGGGGCCGCAGTGGGTGCCTTGGTCGGTTCGGGGGTCTCTTTGGCAGCGCACGCCGTCAACAGAGCAACCACCAGGATCACGAACAATCCTATTGTTACTATCCTTTTCATCTGAGTCCTCCTTTCTGGAGTGATTGACACGGCAATTGAACATCACTGGCCGTCAACTTGTCGTCTGTCTTTGCATCACCTCCCTCGTTTGTCATGAGCTTTCTCAAGGTCCGCTTTGCTTCCACAACACTACAGTGAGTCGGGAGACAAACGAATCCTCTCCCTTCAGTCATCTATTCGTTTCATTACCGAACCCGTTGCTGTGTCCCACGATGCTCGTCGCGTTTACTCCTTCAACCCAGTCAGAGCGATGCCCTGCACGAAGTACTTCTGAGCAACGACGAAGATAATGATGATGGGGATCAGGGCCAGCGTCGAAGCGGCCATGAGGTAGGGCCAGTTGGTCTCGTAGAGGCCATGAAAACTGGCCAACCCTACGCTGAGGGGCTTCATGTTCTCGGAGTTGATGACGATGAGGGGCCACAAGAAATCGTTCCAGGCTCCCATGAAGGAGAAAAGACCCAAAGTGGCCAGGCCCGGCCCGGCCAGAGGCAGGATGATGTTCCAGTAAATCCTGAAATACGAGGCCCCATCGAGGATGGCCGCTTCCTCCAGGCTATCTGGCAGGGTCGCAAAGAACTGTCGCAGGAGAAAGACTCCGTAGGCATTGAACGCTCCGGGCACGATCACGGCCGCGAAGGTGTCAATCAGGTGTAGTTCTTTCATCAAGATGAATTTGGGAACGAGGGTGACCTCGCCTGGCACCATGAGGGTGGCCAGGTAGAGGGTGAAGATGGCCTCACGGCCGGGGAAGCGCAGACGGGAGAAGGTGTAGCCGGCCAAGGAAGCCACAAAGAGGTAGAGAACCGTGTGGGTGATGGCGATGAAGGTGCTGTTGAGGAACCAGCGGCTATAAGGGACCACTTTGAATATCTCTACGTAATTATGCCATTGAGGAACCGCAGGGATGAGCGTGGGTGGGATGTGAAACACCTCGAGATTCTTCTTGAGGGAACTGGACAGCATCCACACAAAGGGCGCCACCATGGTGACGGCCCCGCCCAGCAGGATGACGTGGAGGATGATGCGGCCCGTAGCCCGCGATACCCGTTGATATGAACCTCTCGTTGCGATTGCCATACCATTCTCCTATGGTTAGGGCGATCTCTCGTGGTCGCCCTGGGCTATGTGTAGTGTACCCACCGCTTCTGCAATTTGGTCTGGACTTGAGTGAATACAAAGACGATGATAAAGAAAGCGATGGCCAGCACATTGGCGTAGCCGACGTCAAAGTATTTGAAGGCATTTTGGAAGAGATAATAAATGAGGGTGGTCGTCGCCTGGCCAGGCCCTCCCTCGGTCATGATGTAGATTTGGGAAAACACGCCAAAGGAACCGATGAAGGTCATCACCACTACGAAATATATGGTTGGGGTGAGCAGTGGCAGGGTGACGTGGCGGAACTTTTGCCACCAGTTGGCTCCATCTATGGACGCGGCCTCATAGTAAATCTCAGGAATGCCCTGCAAGCCGGCTAGCAAGATGAGCATATTATAGCCGGCCCCTTTCCACCAACTGGTGAAGATCTGGGCCGGCATGGCCCAACTGGGGTCGCTGAGCCAGGCAGGGCCCTTGATTCCGATCAGGCCTAACGCCCAGTTGACCAGGCCGTACTGGGGGCTGTAGAGCCATTTCCAGACCAGGGCGATGGCCACCCACATGGTGATGGTGGGCAGATAGTAAAAGACTCGGTAGGTGGTGGTGAACCTCAGTTTTTGATTGAGGAGCATGGCCAGGAAGAGGGAAATGGCGATGCCCGGCATCACACCGGCCACGTAATAGAAGGTGTTCTTGAGCGCATTCCAGAAGTAGCCGTCGTCCAGTAGACGTTGGAAATTGCTGGTGCCGGCCCACTTTGGGGGCGAGAGCAGCGTCCAGTCCACGAAACTCAGCCCAAAAGCAGCGATTATGGGCAGTATCGTGAAGATGAATAACCCCAGCACGCTCAGCGACAGGAAGGCGTAGGCCCACAGAGCCTGCATCCTTTCGGCCCCCTTGCCACGGATGAGCCATCTCAATTGTTGCCAGGGTAACAAACCACGTGATTTGGATAGCGTTCCTTCCATAACCAAATTCCCCCCCATAATAACATATGGAACTACAGTTCTCGTTTCATCATCTGGCCCATCCTCGTTGATAGGGTCCGCTCGATTCACGAATCACCAGGGTGGGCCCCAGGATGACGTGGCTCTCGGCCAGGGGCTCACCCTCGACGACTTTAATCAACATCCGGCAGAGGCGGGTGCCGACCTCGTATATCGGTTGCCTGATGGATGTCAGGGGGGGCTGGACCTGGGCGGCCATGGGGATATCGTCGAATCCAACGATGCCGAAATCCCGCCCCATAGCCAATCCTCTCTCCTGAACCGCACCCATCGCCCCCAGGGCCATCACGTCGCTGCAGACGCAGGCGGCGTCGGGCGGCTCATCAAGTTCGAGCAGGCCTTGCATGGCCTGATAACCGGCCTCCTGAGTCAAGCAGTCACAATGGGTCACCAGGCGTGGATCGAGGCCCAGGCCGCCCTTTTCGAGGGTCGTTTGATACCCCTGGAAACGGTGCCCAGCGCAGACGAGCTCGGGGGGCAGGCCGACGAAGCCAATGCGTCCATATCCCTGATCAATGAGGTGCTGCACCCCATCGTTGATCCCCTTCGCCCCATCCACATCAACGTAGGGGAAATCGCCGTCCCTCTCTGAGCGGCCAAGGGACACGAAGGGGAATCCTCTTTCCACAAGGTAGGCGATGCGCCCATCTCCGTGCCGGGTGCCCGTGAGGATCATGCCATCAACCCTCTTGCCGTCAACCATCCTCTCGTAGGCGGAACGCTCCAGCCTCCGATCGGGGCAGACGGAGAGCAAGAGATCGAAGCCCTGTCGGGAACATTCCTCACCGATGCTGGCCAGGAGGTCGAGGTAATAGGGGTCGGTGAGGTGGCGGTCTATGATACAGAAGATAAGCCCGATGGTGTTGGTCCTGCGAGTACGCAGGCTGCGAGCGGCCGCGCTGGCCCGGTAGCCCATACGGCGGGCTGTCTCTTTCACCAGTTGCCTGGTTTGCGGGGCGATGTCGGGGTAGTCGTTGAGGGCCTTGGAGACGGTGGACACGGAGAGGCCCAGTTCCGCAGCGATGTTTTTGATGGTGACGGGCATGAGAGAGCTCCTGGATTCAAGGTGCTCCTAGAACGGTTTCGCTAACACCTATTATACCCAAAAACGTTTTAGTTGTCAAGGGGTTTTTCCTTAGAATTTTCGCCTCTTATACCAAAGAGGACCATGCACTCGTGCATGGTCCAATACAGCGACGGCAGGTATCGCCTACAGAGGCATTATGGTCCGTTAGTCGGCTGATGCTTATCCTACCCCGATGCTTCAGCCTTTGGCAACTGAGATGCTGCCTCGACACCATGCAGAACTGCGTCCCACTAGTCACCTGCTGCATTCAACCAGCGGCAAGTAGCATTTCGGTGCGCTCACCAGTGGCTTCGTTGATGACTAGGAACTTGCCTGTGCCTTCACGCCATAGTTGCTCATTCGCGTTCAACAACTCAATGCCATAGATCGTCCCGTCGGAAGCCACGTCTACAACTAGCTCCTCGCTGATCCGGATTGTCTCTATTTCAGCCAATTTCTCTTGAAAACGAATGTAAGCAATGTTATAGCGGGGATCATATGTGAATCTCATGGTGTGGTCTCCTCATTCTCGGATACTCAGAAATAGCGCGTGATAATCGTAATGACCAACCAGTCAGTTTCTTCTCGAACAGCGTAGGCTTCTACTTGCTTGGTCCTGTAATACTTACCTCGCCACTCGCCATCGAACGGGAAGTTGCGTCGAAAGCCAATGCGTCCAAACTTCGCCGGGAACCGTTCGCCTTCTTCGACTGTTGCTCTTACCTCACTCTCTGTGGCACCGCGCCCGCCCATGCGCTCTCGGGCATGCGGGTGAAAACGAACCGCCATAGTCCAACTTCCTTTCGACGTTTCGTCTCGACTCTGGCTGCAGGATTATATCACCATCGGCGATTCTGTGCAAGGAGGCATGCTACCGCTCGCTTTGACGAATCCCGAAGGGGCTAACCACTCAGCTCCGCCACCAATACGTCCAGCGCCATGATGGGCTCCAAACGTCCCGTCTTGATCGCCAGGTCAGTCTGCAGCAGCCGTTCGTAGACGGCCTCCAACTGTGGCAGCGAGTAGCGCCGTGCCTGGCGCACCATCTTGTCCACCACGAAGTCCCGCAGTTTCAGTTCCCTGGCGATGGCCGCAGACCGCGAGCCTTGTCCCACCATGTCTTTCACTTGCAGCAGCAACCGGTACTGGCGTACGATCATGGCCAGCAGGTAGAGGGGCGCTGCGCCATCGTCCAGCAGATGATGCAGCAAGGCCATCGCCCGTTGACCGTTGCCCTGCCCCAAGGCATCCACCATGTGGAAGATGTTCGCCTGGCGCGCCTCGGGCACCAGCAGCCGCACATCCTCCGGTCGGATGGCCCGCTTCCCCGCTGTGTAGGCGACCAACTTCTCCAACTCCTGGTCAAGCAGCCGCAGATTGTCCCCCACGGTCCTGACGAGTTCGTGGGTGGTGTCTCGGGTGATCTGCCCTCCCTTGGTCTGTGCCCGGGCTTCGATCCAAGCGATCAGATCATTGCCTCTCTTCCGGCCACAAAGCACCACCCGCGCCCGTTTGTCCTTCGCCAGTCCTTGCAGCCGCTTGAACAGTGGGTGTCCCCGCTTCACGGTCTCTGGCTCCACAAAGGCCAGGTCTGTGGTCTCCGGCACTTGGTCGAGGTAGTTGACCAGCCCTTCAAGGTACCTCTTCTGCGCCGCAGTGCGCCCTCCCTCGCCGCTGCCTACCAACCGGCTCAACAGCGAGTTTACGATCACCAGACGACGGGGGGTGAGGAAGGGCACCGTGTCGCAAGCCTGCTGAAGTTCGCTCAGGGTGACTTTGCGGCCATCGAGGTAGGTGGTATTCAGGTCAGCCATCTCAGAGGGACCGAGGGCTGCCTTCAGCTTCTGCAACGCTTCAGCGCACAGAAACTCCTCATCGCCGTGGATTAAGATGATCATCAGAATGTGTCTGGGTTCCCTTGTCCTCTCCCCCCCTTTCATCCCCCCCAATGGGGGGGAAAGAGGGGGGGGACAGGTGTTCAGAGATAGTGGAGTTTCTTCGCCGCTCGCGTCAGTTCCTCTCGAAACTTGGGGTGAGCGGTGCGTATGAGTGCCTGCGCCCGTTGGCGGATCGTCTTGCCATAGAGTTCTGCCACCCCGTACTCCGTCACCACGTAGTGGACGTGGTTTCGGGTAGTGACCACTCCCGCGCCTTGTTTGAGCATGGGCACGATGCGGCTGATCTGGTCGCCCTTCGCCGTGCTGGGCAGGGCAATGATGGGCACCCCACCTTCGGAGCGGGAGGCTCCGTAGACGAAGTCCAGTTGCCCGCCCACGCCGCTGTACAGCTTGGGGCCGATGGAGTCGGCGCAGACCTGCCCGGTCAGGTCAATCTCGATGGCCGAGTTGATGGCCACCTGGCGGCGGTTCTGGGCGATGACGAAGGGGTCGTTGATGTATTCTGTGCGGTGGAGTTCGATGAGCGGGTTGTCGTGCACCCACTTGTAGAGCCGCTTCGTCCCCAGCATGAAGCCAGCGATGATCTTACCCGGGTGCAGGGTCTTGCGAGCGCTGGTCACCACCCCGGCCTCTACCAGGTCAATGACGCTGTCCGAGAACAACTCGGTGTGAATCCCCAGGTCCTTCTTGTCGTACAGGAACTGCAGCACGGCGTCGGGGATGGCGCCGATGCCCATCTGCATCGTCGCCTCGTCGGGGATCAGGTCGGCGATGTACTCGGCGATGCGCACGTGCAGGTCGGTGAGTCCCCCTTCGGTCATGGGCAGTTCCAGCAGGGGGTAATCCACCCGCACAATGTGGTCCAGCCGGCTGACGTGGACAAAACTGTCGCCCAGGCAGCGGGGCATATTGGGGTTGATCTCGGCGATGATGGTCTTGGCCGACTCGGCAGGGGTCTTGGTCAGCCCCGTCTCGATGCCGTAGGAGCAGAAGCCATGCTCGTCGGGCGGGGAAAGGTGGACGAAAGCTACGTCTAGCGGCAGGATGCCCCTGCTGAAAAGCAGCGGGAACTCAGAAAGCAAGTTCGGCGTGTAGTCGGCTCGTCCTTCCTGGACCGCCTTGCGCACATTAGGGCCAATGAAGAGAGCATTGACACGGATATGCCCCTCCATATCTGGCTCGACATAATCGCTGGCCCCCAACGTCAGGGCATGGCAGATCTCCACGTTCTCCAGTTCGGGGCCTCGGTTGACCAGCGCCTCCAGCAACACCCGGGGCACACTGCAGTTGCCAGTGAGGAAGATGCGATCCCCGGGCCGGATGACCTTGACCGCCTCCTCCGCTGTTGTGACCTTGCTCTCGTAGATTCTCGACCAACTGTGGGCCATGTCTCACTCCTAGGCACACGTTCTGTACACTGCGGCCAATGCCTCGTTCACGATCTCGCCGTCCCGCGTGGCGATGCCGCGCGCTAGCTCGGGCATGTCCACCGCGGCCTGCACCAGCCCCACCTCAGCGATGCGGTGAATGTAGGGCCAGGCGGCGTTGTTGAAAGCGTGCGTGGAGGTACGGGGGAGAACCCCAGCGGCGTTAGGGATACAGACGTGTATAACTCCCTCCTCAATGAAGATGGGGTCTCGCAGAGTCGTGGGTCGGCTAGTCTCCACGCATCCCCCCTGGTCAATGCTGAAGTCCAGGATGACCGCTCCCTTCTTCATGGAGCGCACCATCTCCCGCGTCACCAGGATAGGGCTGCGGTCACCCGGCACCAAAACAGCGCCGATGAGCACTTCCACAAAGCGGGCCACGCGGGCGATGTTGAAAGGGTAGGCTACCATCGTGGTGATGCGGCCCTGGAACATCTCGTCTATCTGATGCAACCTTTCCAGGTCGTGGTCGAGAACGAACACATCAGCGCCCAGGCCGTGGAAGGCGCGCGCCGCGTTGGTACCCAATACTCCCGCACCTATGATGGCAACCCGGGCTGCCGGAATGCCCGGCACGCCGCTGAGGAGCACGCCTCGGCCACCCCAGTTGCTTTGCAGGAAGGTGGCTGCCAGTTGCGGGGCCATGCGGCCGGCCACTTCGCTCATCGGTTTCAGGACCGGCAGGTTCCCGTCGTCTTCTTGGATGGTCTCATAGGCGATTGCGGTGATCCGCTTCTCCAGGAGAGTTTGGACCGTTTCCTTGCGGGCGGCGGCCAGGTGCAGGAAACCGCACAGGGTCTGCCCCTCGCGGAGCCACGCTAGTTCTTCCTGAGTAGGGCGTGTGACCTTGAGGACCATGTCGGAGCGGAGGTAGGCCTCCTCGGTGGAGTAGACGACTCGCCCGTTGGCCCGTTCGTAGTCATGGTCGGAGAAACCAGCTCCCTGGCCAGCTCCTCGTTCCACATGGCAGACGTGGCCCGCCTGGGTGAGCAGCCGCACTCCGTAGGGGGTCAAGCCCACCCGCATTTCCAGGTCGCGCCGCTCTCTAGGGATACCAATGTTCATGAAGCACCTCTTCGCAAGGTTTCAAGTTCCAGGTTGTAGGTTCTGGGTTGAGTCCGAAACTTGAAACGTGGAACCTGGAACTACTTCCTAATGTGCTGGGAGTCTCTGGTCCGTGCTAGCCGCCCGCCAACTCCGCTCCCTTCCGCAACGCCTGTTTGTTCGGGGCCAGCAACTTGCGGTGCCGTGCAGGCAGGTGATCGGCCAGTGCCGCGGTAAGGATGTCCAGCGGCATGACGCCAGTAGCCTGCACCAGCGCGCCCAGGCAGATCACGTTGGCCAGGCGGGCATTGCCCAGTTCGACCGCCATGTCGGTAGCGGGCGCGTAGAGGACGCGGATGTCGGTGCGCTTGCTCTTGAGCGGCACCAGGGAACTGTTCACCACCAGCACGCCGCCTGGCTTGATTGCCGGCTCGAAGGCCTCCATCGAGGGGATGTTGAGCACGATGGCCGCGCTGGGCCGCCGCACCAACGGAGCGCCGATTTCCTCGTCGGAGACGACGACGGTGCAGCGGGCTTTGCCGCCACGCATCTCCGGGCCGTAGGAAGGAATCCAGGTCACGTGGTAACCGCTGTCCATCGCGGCATAGGCCAGCAACTGCCCGGCGAAGAGCGACCCCTGTCCGCCGAAGCCAGAAATGATGATCTCCTCTTGCCTCTGGTGCTTCCTCTTGTCTCTTGGCTTGTCTCTTAGCTCTTGCATCCTATTTCCCCTCCTTCTTTCGTTCCTTTCGTGTCCTTCAATGCTCGCACTTCATCGGTCATCTTCGTATCGCCCAGCGGATAGTAGGCCACCATGTGCTCCTTGGCCCACTCCAGCGCCTCCAATATCCCCATGTGCCAGTTGGTGTTGCAGGTGGAGAGAACCTCGACTAGCGAGAAGCCCAGGCCGGCCAGTTGGGTCTGAAAGGCCAGCTTGATAGCCCGCTTGGTGCGGCGGATGCCAGGCACATCAAGCACCGCCTGCCGGGTGACATAGGCCGCGCCCGGAAGTCCCCCCAGCAACTCGGCTATCCTCATCGGATAACCGGCGACCTTGACGTCCCGGCCCGTCGGCGACGAGGTGGTTACCTGCCCCGGCAGTGTGGTCGGGGCCATCTGCCCGCCGGTCATGCCGTAGACGGCATTGTTGGCGAAGATGGTGGTGAACAACTCTCCCCGATTGGCCGCATAGACAATCTCCGCTATGCCGATAGAGGCCAGGTCGCCGTCACCCTGGTAAGTGAAGACCACTTTGCCCGGGCTGACGCGCTTGATGCCGGTGGCCATGGCCGGCGCCCGTCCGTGGGCCGCCTCAGCCATATCCACGTTGAAGTAGTAGTAGGCCAACACGGAACAGCCCACCGGGGCGATGCCGATGGTTCGCTCCCGCACCCCCAGTTCGTCCAGCACCTCAGCGACGAGGCGATGGATGATGCCGTGGGTGCAACCGGGACAGTATATTGTGTGAGCGTCGGTCAGGCTCTCCGGCTTCTTGTAGACCAGTTCCATGTCCGCAGGAATCTCTAGCGTCTTCATCTCTTATCCCCCAGGAGGAGCGGAGGAGCGGAGGAGCCGAGGGGCAGGGGAGCCGAGGCGCCCCCCTGCTCCCTTGCTCCCTTGCTCCCTTGCTCCGCCGCGTCCAACTTCTCCAGTTCGGGCAGGATCTCGTCGGACAGGGGGACGATGCCTCCCATCCGCCCATAGAACCGCACCGGGCAGCGGCCTTCGACGGCCAGCCGTACGTCCTCAACCATCTGCCCGGCGTTCATCTCCACGACCAACATGCCGCGTACTTGCTGAGCCAGTTCGGCCAGGCGAGCGCTGGGGAAGGGCCAGAGGGTGATGGGCCGCAAGAGCCCCGCTTTCATCCCCTTCGCCCGTGCCTCCCGCACCACCGTCTGGCAGATGCGGCCCACAGTGCCGAAGGACACCAACAGGAGGTCGGCGTCCTCGGTGCTGTACTCCTTCCAGCGCACCTCGTTGGC
>DFBV01000203.1:3838-5618 GCA_002366755.1 Anaerolineales bacterium UBA3071 | reverse complement strand
GAGATGATGCCGCTCTGGTACATGCAGCAGGTGGAGGGAGTGCGGCCCGATCTGACGGGGCTGTTCCCGCTCATAGTGCAGGAGCCTGGCTGGGGTAACGTGGCGCAGGTAGTGGAACGAGCGCTGGAGACTGGACGTCCGGTGTACCTCATCAAGCCCATGCCGGGGCTGGAGGTGAAGTTCGCATTGCCGCCGACAGAGGGGTTGGTAGAGGTGCTGGGGCCTGCCGTGAGCGGGCCACCCGAACGGGCATCCGACCTCGTCCTGGCCGACACGTTGCGCTTGCACGGCTACGATCTACGGTCTCCTTTGGAGCCGGGCACCGTGCTCGATGTGACGCTGCATTGGCAGCCGCTGGCCGAGATGGATGGTGACTACACCAGCTTCGTCCATCTGGTGGATGCAGAGGGGCAGAAGGTGGCACAGAGCGATCATCTACCTGGCGGGGTGTACTATCCTACATCGCTCTGGCAGCCAGGGGAGATGTTGCTGGACGTGCATCGGCTGGTGTTGCCCGAAGCGCTGGGGCCAGCGCCGCACACACTGCTCGTTGGCTTCTACCAACAGCCGTCACTGCAGCGGCTAGGCGAGCCGTTGCGGATCGTCGTCCCGTAGGGGAGCATCAGCGGGCTTGTTCTCTGGGCACGAAGCGGATCTCGACCCGGGCGTTCAGGGCCGCCGCCACCCGCTGCAGGAAGCCCAGACTGGGCTTGTAGGAAGCTCGTTCCAGGCGGGAGATGCTGGCTTGCTTGGTGCCGATCCGTTCGGCCAGCTCTTCCTGGGTCAGCCCTTGCGCCAGGCGCAAGCGCAGCACCTCCTTTGCTACCTGGAACTCCGGCTCCATCTCCTGCAGAGCGCCCACGAACTCCGCATCTTTCAACCGTTCCTTCCAGAACTCATCCATCGGCCGAAAGGGAGGCATTTTCATCGCCTTAAGTCTTCGTTTCCTCAGGAGGCTGTTCACCGGCGTAATCCTCCCCGGCTTCGGCGAGCCAGGCCACAGCCTGCTTCTCGACGTCGTAGAACAGCCTTTCGGAGCGTAGCGCTTCCATCGTCTGGCGGTGTCGCTCCTCGGCCGAGGGGATGCCGCCCGGATCAGGCTTGCCGCCGTCGAGATACCACCACCAGTACTCCTCCGGCTCGTCCCGCCAGATATCGCCGTAGACGTCCAACTCCTTGACCAGATAGTCGGTGTCCTCCCGCAGCCGCGCGTCCAGAGCCTTGATCTCGTCCAAGATGGCCTGATCAACCTGGTTGTCAAGCTGACGGAGAGCCCAGGCGATGCCATCACGAGCGGGCAGGTAGGCAACCACTTCCATATCGTCATAGGTGTGCAAACGATTAACCAAGTGACGATAGAAGTTAAGAGAAATCTCAAGCTCCTTAAGCGGATCGCCCCACTCGGGTTCGTAGACGTAGCTCATGCTCACCACCTCACTCTCTTGAATAGCTTCCCCTGTCTCCCCCAGCGTTCACAGTAATGCTGGGCTTTGGGAGAACCCATGCAATGTACGATCTTCATCTGCACAGGATCATAGACAACCAACACATGCGACAATATCCGAGACTCGAAAGGCAAACGCCGACAATAGTATCCCCAGACAATACTGCCCCGATAGCGATAGACGCACAGTTTCACGAACTGATAGCGCGCTGCCACTTCCGGCAGGCGACGGAATTGCTCCAGCTGCAGAGGTCGGCGCATGCAATGCATCCTGATCCAATCGCCATCGTGGGCTTCAATCTCATGCTCCCAATGATCCCACCGCTCAGCTCGAGC
>DFBV01000203.1:2340-3769 GCA_002366755.1 Anaerolineales bacterium UBA3071 | reverse complement strand
GGCACGAAGCCGTAGTAGTAGGCCAGCAGAGCGTGCAGCCGCAGGCCGTGCAGTCCATCCTTGTAGCCTTGCAGCGTGACCACACGGCGGCGGAACTCTCGCAACGGCTGCAGGATGAAGTTGTGCGGCCGCGGTCGGATGTCTTGCTCGAAGAGCCGCTGCGCTTCCAGTCGTGCATAGCGGCGCTGCTTGGCGTGCACCTGCGCCCAACTGTCGTAGTTGTAGTGGATGAGGGGGTTCTGCAGGTGGCCCGCTTCGCCGTCCAGGATGACCACCTCGTGCACGGGACGGGCGGGGTCGTAGCGCGCCCGTTCCCTCTGCAGCAGCCGCAACTGGTAGTCGGGGTAGTAGCCGCCATAGCGCACCAGTTTCCCCACGATGTAGTTGTGCCTCGGCACCCACCATCCGGCCTTGTTCTCCTGTGCGATGACCTGACGTACTTCTGCTGCCAGTTCCGGCGTGGCTCTCTCGTCGGCATCCACGAAGAAGATCCAATCGGCCTCTACCTGGCCCAGCGCCGCGTTCCGCTGGGAGGCGAAGTTGTCGAAGGGGCGCTGTATGACCTCTGCACCAGCGTTCTGTGCGATCTCCACCGTGCCATCGTCGCTGTAGCTGTCGGAAAGGACGACGCGATCGCACCAGCGCAGACTGGCGATGCAGTCGGTGATGTGCGCGGCCTCGTTCTTGGTCAAAATGACGGCAGCGAGCATGGTTCCTCTGTTGGTGGGTTGGTAGATTGGTAGATTGGTACATTGGTACATTAGGAAATTGGTAGATTGGAGGGGAGACCAGCGAACCTGTCGATCCCTGACCAATCTACCAGTCTACCAATCTACCGCTTAGCATGGAGGGTGGCAACTTCGCGGAAGGTCGCCAGACGCTTCTCAAGCTCAGCCTCACTGATCTCGCCGCGAGCAGCGGCGCGGCGGACGCGGCGGCTCTCGGCCGACATGCCCAGCCGCACGAAACGAAACGCCAGCCGGCGTTTGAGCGGGCTGTAGAATTTGCCATAGAGCCGCTGGCGGCTGCGCCATAGGTTCAGATAGGACTGCTCGCCGAATTGGCGGGCGCTGGCCCCGCCGTGGTGCACCACCCGCGCTGCGGGCACGCAGTAGAACGGCCAACCGGCCCGCTGCATGCGCCAGCACCAGTCTATCTCTTCAGCGTACATGAAGTACCCTTCGTCCAGCAACCCCACCGCTTCGATGGCTTCCCGGCGTATCATCAGCGCTGCGCCCAGTCCGAAGCCGATGGGGAAGGGCTCGCCTTGCTCGTAGCAGCGGCGCGGATAGCGGCCATTGAGGCGGGAATCGAGCAGCCGCCGCGGGCGGGGCGGGAAGAAGTCGAACCAGAGCTGCAGCAGCCCCGGAAAACCGAACGCCCCGTGCTGGAAGCGGCCATCGGGATACTGGAGCTGCGCGCCCACGCC
>DFBV01000203.1:1387-2283 GCA_002366755.1 Anaerolineales bacterium UBA3071 | reverse complement strand
GCGTGGCGCGTCTTGTGTGCTGAAGCCGCAGGCTCGCACTGCCGCGTTGTTGCCTCTGGCGAAGCCCAGGTTGTCGTCGCTGGCCAGAAGTTTGACCTGGGGGAAGTGCTCGCCTACCATCGCCGCGCTGCCATCGCCGGAAGCGTTGTCCACCACCCAGACCTCGGCCTGGACCTCAGGCGAGCGGTCCAGGCTGGCGAACACGGATTGCAGACATGTGGCCAACAGCTCCCGCACGTTGTAGCTCACGATGACGATGGCTAGCCGCATCGCTCTCCTCTAACCCAGGCAAACTGGAAGCAAGCAAGGGTTCCAAGAACCGACGAAGGACGAAGGACCAGCGACGAATCCGTCCGTCGTCGTTCGTCTCTCGTCACATTCTTACTCACTGTACGAGAATCTCACGTTTTTGTGCCTATGGTACACCCACTCGCACCGTGATGCGGTCAATGTAGTTGTTGACCACGGCCACGTCCTGGTGGATCAGCGCGCCCCACCACAGGTCGGCCTCCAGCGGCGGCGCTTGGTCGAATTCGATGCACCCATAGACCAGACCGCGCTTACCGGGCAGCAGGTACCACTGCTCCGTGCCGTTGATCACGCGCGGCTCCAGGTCTTCCTGGCGGCCAACGGCCCAGCGGAAGGGGGCATCCAGCCCGGCGCTCTGGAAGTTGATGCCGAAGCGCCATACACCAGCCTGATGGAACCAGGCGTCGTCGTACTCTGCTGCCAGCGTGTTGTAGTTCTGGCTGAATGTGTACAGTTGTCCCGGCCACGGCCCCGAGGTGCGGATGGGGACGGCTCCTTCGTTGACCACGGTGGCGGTGAAGCAGAGCATTCCGCCCAGTGGCACGCTCACCGTGCGCTCCATCTCGCCCACCCAGTCGATCTCGCCC
>DFBV01000203.1:0-1325 GCA_002366755.1 Anaerolineales bacterium UBA3071 | reverse complement strand
GGCGGCGGCTCAGCGCCCAGGTCTACTCCGCCCTCGTAGCGGTACTCGTGATAGCCTCGCTCGCCTGGCTTGATGACCCGCTCCCGTTCTTCGATGGGGAACTTGAGGCTAGGCTGCGCGGGGTCTACCAGGTAGACCCGGACGTGCTGGGCGTCCTTGGCCAGGTAGTAGGAGATGGAAACCCAGTCGTCGCGCAGACCATCCTGGTTGGGGCGGAACTCCTGGGGCATGACGGTGAAGTTGCGCAGTTCGGGCAGGGCGGTGTCGGCGTCCTCAATGGTGATCGTGCCCTCGATCTTGGCGTCGCCGCTGCGGTCGTCCACAGCCTCGACGACCCAAGTGTAGTTTCCGTCGGGGAGCACGTGGCTTTGGACAAGCTGGCGGCCGTACTCGTTCTCCAGCAGCAGGGGTTCCTGGACCGTCCCGCCCCAGTAGACCTGGTAGCCGCCCCGCTTGGGCGAGCGGCGGCGTTCGTGCCGGAAGTAGTGACGTTCCCCGGCCTCGTCGACGAAGTAGATGGACACGTTGGCGTTGCGGCCGATGTTGTAGGAGATGCGGGCCACGTCGTCGTGCCCGTCGGCGTTGGGGGAGATGACCGACGGCCATACTTCGACGTCAGAGAGCAGTGGCCGCAGCCGCGACGCGCACCCTGTCAGGAACAGCAAGCCGAGCAGGGCTAGAGCAATTAATCGCAGGGATGTTTTGCTATGCAAGTGGATGATCCTCCGTGATGCGTGAAACGTGAAACGTGAGAGCAGCGGCTCGTGCGGAGGCCCCATCACGTTTTACGCATCACGTTTCACAGCAGTGTACCAGAAGGGACTGTTTTCGTCAACTTACTCCACCCGAACCTCGCCCGCACGCACGCTGTCGCGGCCCTGCCACAGTTGAGGCTCGGTCACCACAAGCCGCGTGCCGTCGTCGAGGTAGAGGCCCACTTCGAGTGTGTAGAGACCCGGCGGTGTGTCTGTGGGCAAGGACAAATCGTAGCGGTCGCTCACCACCTCGCCCTCCAGCCAACCCCGCGTCGGCCGCTGCCCCTGCTGTGGCACGTGATCCTCCTGAGCCACCACGTGGCCATCACTCGCCAGCAAGTGCACGAACCCGGTCAGATCCCAGCTTTGTAGATTGCCTGCTGCCTGCCATGTGACGGTGACAGGCAGTGTCGTCCTAGCGGTCCCAGCGCCTTCTCCTATGTCTATCCCGACCAGCCGCACCAGGAAGTCGAACCGGGCGTCCACGGGTATCTGCACCGCGGGGACTTCCCACACCCGCTCCGGAACTTGCACGGGCACGTCCAATAGCCGCAGCGATTCCCCGGCTTG
>DFBV01000058.1:13664-15220 GCA_002366755.1 Anaerolineales bacterium UBA3071 | reverse complement strand
TGATCCCTGCTGACTTCGCCGCCGAGTTCGCGCGGCAAGAGCAGGGTGAACCCCCCCCGCTAGTCGCCGTCCCCATGTTGGTGATGGGCGATGTGCTGGGTGTGATGCTGGTGGAGGAGGCCGACAAGTCACATCACCTCCGTGACAGACGGCTGGAGTTGATCACGGGGATCGCACAGCAGGCGGCCTTGGCCGTGCAGAACGACCGGTTGCTGCAAGAGAGAGCACAGCGCGAGCGGCTGGAGCGGGAACTGCAGTTCGCTCACGAACTGCAGGAGGCCTTCATGCCCAGCGGATTGCCTCACCTGCCTGGCTGGGAGCTGGCGGCTACCTGGCAGGCGGCGCGCGAGGTAGGGGGCGATTTCTACGATTTCTTCGAGCTTCCCGACGGGAAGCTGGGATTGGTGATTGCCGACGTGGCCGACAAGGGGATGCCGGCTGCGCTCTTCATGAGCCTCACTCGCACGTTGGTGCGAGCGGCGGCGCTGGAAGCGGCGTCGCCAGCCGGTGTGCTGGCTCGCGTCAATGATTTGCTGGTGCCGGACGCCCAGGAGGGTATGTTCGTCACCGCTTTTTACGCGGTGTTGTCATTGCAAACGGGACAGTTGGCTTATGCCAGTGCCGGGCACAACCCGCCGTTACTGCTGCGCCCCCGCACAGGGGAAGGGGAATGGCTCCGCACCGAGGGGATGGTGCTCGGTGTGCTGGAAGGGATACACTTGGGAGAGCGGATCGTCGCTCTGGAACCGGGCGATGTCCTGGTTTTCTACACTGACGGTGTCACCGAGGCGTTTTCCCCAGGAGGCGACATCTACGGCGAAGGACGTCTGCAGGCAGCTATCGAGGCAGCCGCTGACACTCCAGCCCAGGCGATGCTGGAGGCTATCTGCGCTTCGGTGAGAGATTTCGTCGGGGACAATCCGCCTTCTGATGACCTGACGCTGATGGTCCTCCGCCGGCTTGCTTAGGGCGGGAGGCGGGTAAGGGATTGCCTGCTTCCAACCACCTGTCAACCGATGTGAACCTCCACCTGCTCACCTTCTCCCTCGTCAACTTCTACGATCAGGATCTCTTCCTCGACGTCCGCTTCGGCCAGCGACAGGATCAGCTCGTCAACAGCGGTGTCTTTCAATTGAGGCACCCAGGGACGGGCCAGGCGCAGCGCCCAGGCGGCGGGGCGCAGCGGCAACGGCAGGCTGATGTTGATCCGCTGCTCCTCCTCGCGCACGCGCACGTGCAGCCAGCGGGCGGTGCGCGACCACCAGGTCAGGCCAGCCACCAGCGCGCCGAATATGAGCAGCGGCACTGTGCAGGCCAACCAGCTTGGGTGGCGACGCCCCTGCGCTATCGGAACAGTGAATACCACGGCCAGCGTTGCCAGCAGCAGGCCGCCCGCCAGCACGTAGACCCAGACTCGGTGCCACCAGAGCGGCGATCCCCCGCGCGGGGAGCCGACCCCGTCGTGAAGTGGCTTCTCCGTGAAGGTCGTGGCCTCTGGCCCATCGCCGGGGTCAATCTCACCGTCCAACGCGTTCAGCAGCCTCTCCGCTTCCTCA
>DFBV01000058.1:13133-13492 GCA_002366755.1 Anaerolineales bacterium UBA3071 | reverse complement strand
ACGTAGATCTCCACCCGTTCGTTGTCCTCTTCGTCTATGACGTCGATGATCTTGCCCTTGGCACCAGCGTCAATGGCTGCCATGAGCTCTTCGAGATCAATGTCCTCGGGGGCGAAGCGAGCTCCCATCTTTGCGCCTACACTAACCAGGCCCCAGGGCATGTTGATGTTGACTTTGCGCTGGCCTGTTTCCAGGTTGGTGACCTGGATGCGCAGCCGGCGTGGTTGCTTGCCGCTGCCGGCGAGTGGCTCCTCTGACTTCTGGCGGGGACCTTCGCCTTTCAGAGCCGCCAGCAACTGAGCCCCTTGCTCGGCTGTGATCTTTCCCTCTTCGACCATCTTCAGGACGCGCAGTCGTTC
>DFBV01000058.1:10316-13122 GCA_002366755.1 Anaerolineales bacterium UBA3071 | reverse complement strand
TAGATTTCCACCCGCTCGCCATCCTCCGTGTCTTCGACGTCAATGATCTTGCCCTGCACTCCCTGGCGGATGGCTTCGGCAACCTGGGCGAAGTCAAAGCCCTCCATGTCCGGAGCGAAGCGGGCCCCCATCTTCAGCCCCACATCCACCAAGCCTATGGGGATGTTGACATTGACTTTGCTCTTGCCCGACTGGAGGTCGGTGACTCGCACGCGGAACCAGCGCGGCGGCACAGCACCGCTCCGCGGCGGTTCCCGCTTCGGTGTGGACTCCCCAAGGGCCGCCAAGAGCCTGGCCCCCTCTTCAGCAGTGATCACTCCATCCTCGATCATCTGTAGGATGCGTAGACGTTCTTCCGTGGTTGTCATCTCTCAATTCCTTCCTGGCTCAGGTTGTGGTATGCTCAAACTGGTGGATTGGTAAACCGGTAAACCAGTACATTGGGAACGATTCACTGGCCATGACCCAATTTACCAGTGTACCAGTTTACCATTCTACCGAGCTACCAGTTATTCGGACGCGGGAGACGTCACCACCGCCATGCCGATGGCCGCCGCCTCATCCGGCTCCCACAGCATCACCCATCCCAGCCCGCCGGCCAGCACCATGATCAGCCCACAGGCGACGAATACCGTACGCACGCCGACGAGATCGCCCAGCGTGGCGGCCAATGCCATGGAGAGCAAATTGGCCACGCTCTGCACGGTGCCCGAGGCGCTGTTCACGCGGCCCATCAGATCATCGGGCGTGACCGTCTGTACCAGCGTGCTGGCCGCGGCGTTGATGGGTGGCAGCGACAGTCCCACGAAGATAAGGAGCACCAGTACGGCGATGAATGTAGGGGCCAGCCCGATGGCCGCCGCGGCCAAGCCGAGGAGCGCGAGGCTGCCACTCAACAGCCGCGTGAGCCGGAAACGGCTGGTCAGATTGCCCACGGTGATGCTGCCCAGCAACATGCCCAGGCCCTGTAACGAGTCCGCAATGCCCAGCCCTTCGGGGCCAATGTCGAACAAGCGATCCATGAAGGGCACCCAGAGCACATTGATGGCCCCGATGCCCAGCATGACCACAGTCATGACGATCATGATGCCTGTGAGCAAGCGGCTGCTCCGCACGAAGCCCAGCCCCTGGCGCAGCTCGGCCCAGAGGTTGGCGAGGCTGGCGGAGCGTGTGGACTGTACCGTCTGCGGCACGTGCATGGCCCACAGGAAGATCGCCGACAGCAGGAATGACATGGAAACGAGGATGAAGGCGACCTTGGCTCCTGCGTAGGCGATGACGAAACCGGCGGCCGCCGCCCCCATCAGGATGGCCAGCGTCCGCGAGGTCTCCAGCAGTGCGTTGGCACCCAGCAACTCCTCCTCGGCCACCAGCGACGGCGTCACCGCCTGCCTGGCGGGGAAGAAGAAGACGCTAATGGCCGACATCAGGAAGCCGACCAGGTAGAAGATCCACACTTGCTCTCGGCTGCCCACCAGCAGGCAGAAGAGCACCAGCCCACCGCGTAGCACGTCGCTGGCGATCATCACCTTACGGCGGTCGAAGCGATCCACGAGTACTCCCGCCGGCAGGCCCAGGAGAAGTTGGGGCAGCGCCAGAGAGATAGTGGTGAAGCCCATGGCCAGCGTAGAGCTAGTCAACTCGTTGACGGTGATAAGCAGCGCCAGCCAGTAGAAATTGTCGCCCAGGCGAGCGATGATCTGCCCCAGCCAGAGCAGGCGGAAGTCCCTTCGTTTGCGCAGAATTGTCAAGAAGTTGCCTTGTGTCACAACCATCAGCCTCTGATTTTCTTTCTCATCGCCATCAGCGTGCGGCGCAGTCGGAAGCCGTGCGCCAGGAAGACATTGATGGCTGCGCGATGCTCGGCCGGATGTCGGATAGCCGTCGGCCTGCTCGGGTAGGAGGCCAGCAGCGCCAGGGCGTGCCGCACCAGCGGTTCCTCCAGCGGACCACGGGCATCAGGGTGCACCATCAACTGCATTTGATGCTCGCCCCGCCAGCGGGTGGCACGTACCATCAGCGAGGCGGCCAGCCGGCCCTGCGCGCCGCTCTCCTGTTCGACCACCCAGCGGTACGTGCGCCGCCGCCCGATGAGCTGGCTGAACAGTTCGCCCAGCCGTTCCTCGGGATGGAGTCGGAAGGCCTCGGAGCGCAGTGGCTGCCACCACTGCAACAGGCTCGGCGTGGCGGCCTTGGCCAACTCATACTCTTGATACCAATCGTCTGATCGCCAATGACGAAGCGAAGGCGGTGCCGCGGTCGGTGGTGGCGCGGCAGGCGGCTCAGGCAACCGCAGATAGGCCAGCCCACCCAG
Organism: Anaerolineales bacterium UBA3071; assembly: GCA_002366755.1. GTDB lineage: Bacteria > Chloroflexota > Anaerolineae > UBA3071 > UBA3071 > UBA3071. The sequence continues at coordinate 10,808 of DFBV01000058.1, read as the reverse complement.
AGCCTCGAAGCCCAACCCTTCATACAGTCTGCGAGCGGCCTCGTTCTCTGCCTCCACCTGCAGCGTGGCCCAGTCCCCCCCCCGCTGCTGTGCTTCTTCCAGCGCAGCTTCGACGAGCGCCCGAGCGATGCCGTGGCCGCGATAGGCCGGCGCGACGGCCACGTTGGAGATGTACCAGCGCGACCCGTAGCGGATGCCGCTCTGCAGCGTCAGATTGCCCACCACCCGTCCTTCCTCGATCCAGACGTAGCCGTTGAGTAATCGCTGCAGTTGAGGGTCGGCAGCCAGAACGAAGCCCACGAGCGGGCCGAGCCAACTGATCTGCCGCATCTCGCGCAGTGCGGCTCGTCCCTCGGCGTCCAGGCCAGCGCCGAAGGTCTCGGCGATGAGTGCTGTTACCTGGCGCAGGTCTCGGTGGGGCTTGAAGCGGCGAAGGCCCCGGAACGGCTTGCGCCGACCAAGGATGGTCACGGCCATTGTTCGCTCCAGTCA
>DFBV01000058.1:3156-10236 GCA_002366755.1 Anaerolineales bacterium UBA3071 | reverse complement strand
TCATGTTTATCGCTGATCACGGGTCACTGCTTCTTCAGCAATTCCACCGCTTCCTCAGCGGTGATGCTGCCCGCAGCCAGGTCGTTCAGGATGGTTTGGCGGCGCTCGAACCGGCGTTGCTTCTCCTCGGCGGGTGTCTCCTCTCGTACCTCGTAACCGAGGGCGCGGATAACCTCTTCCAGGCGGGAGCGCACGGTGGGGTAAGAGACCCCCATCTCTTCGGCGGTCCAGCTCAGCTTGCCCTCACAGCGCAGAAAGAGCTCGGCGAAGCTGAGTTGCTCCTGAGAGAGTTGATGAAAGCGGCCCAGGGCGAAGCGGCCTTCCATCACCGTGTCGCAATGGGGACATTGCAGCAGGGTGACGATCAGTGCGTCTCCACAGACAGGACAGGAACCGGGAACAGGGTACATGCCATCACCTCCGCTCATGATGGGATAATCTTAGCATAGAGTTGAATATTTGTCAAATCGGGATTGACAAGTTTGAAGTCCTGCTTCACAATCTGTACATCAGGGCTGCGGCGTTTGTTGCACTCAGATGCAATACAAAGCCCCTCGCTCCAAACGGAGTGAGGGGCCAAGTTCTGTCTTCGTCTGTGTTCTGTGCTCTGAGGGCTACTCCGCCTCGCGGAATTCGCCCTCGACGATGTCCTCGTCACTGCCTGGCGCACCGTCGGCTTCACCATCGGGTGGTGGCGGCGGAGCTTGCTGCTCGTACATGGCCGCACCGACCTTCTGCAGGCTGTCCGAGAGCTCTTGCGCCCTGCGCCGCACTTCCTCCGCACTGCCGGTGTCCAGGATACTGCGTAGCCCACTGATATGGCTTTCCACATCGCTGCGCACGTCGGCGGGCACCTTGTCCCCTTGCTCGCGCAGGGTTTTCTCCGCCTGGTAGATTATCGTGTCGGCGGCGTTGCGCGCCTCTACCTGTTCCTTGCGCTTGCGATCCTCCGAGGCGTAGCGCTTCGAATCCTTCACCATCTGATCCACCTCGTCCTTGGAAAGGCCGGAACTGGCGGTGATGGTGATGTGCTGCTCGCGGCCTGTCGCCTTGTCCTCCGCCGAGACGTTCAGAATGCCGTCAGCGTCAATGTCGAAGGTCACTTCGATCTGCGGTATACCGCGCGGCGCGGGCGGGACGCCATCGAGGATGAACCGGCCCAGCGTCTTGTTGTCCGCCGCCATGGGCCGCTCGCCTTGCAGAACGTGGATCTCTACCTGGGTCTGCCCGTCGGCAGCGGTGGAGAAGGTCTGGCTCTTCCTCACGGGGATGGTGGTGTTGCGCTCGATGAGCGGTGTCGCCACCCCGCCCAGCGTCTCGATGCTCAGGGTCAGCGGCGTGACGTCCAGCAGCAGGATGTCCTTGACCTCGCCGGCCAGCACGCCTGCCTGGATGGCCGCGCCCACGCCCACCACCTCATCGGGATTGATGCCCTTGTGTGGCTCCTTGCCGAAGTAGTCCCGCACCAGCCGCTGGATGGCCGGCGAGCGGGTCTGCCCGCCCACCAGCACCACCTCATCAATCTGCTGCGGGGTGACCTTTGCGTCTTCCAGTGCCTGCCGAACCGGGCCAGCCGTGCGCTCCACCAGATCGGCTGTGAGTTGCCCTAACTTGGAGCGAGTGATGGTGACCTGCAGATGCTTCGGGCCGGAGGCATCCGCGGTGACGAAGGGCAAGTTGATCTCCGTCTGCATCACCGTGGACAGCTCAACCTTGGCCTTCTCTGCTGCCTCCTTGAGCCGCTGCAGCGCCATGCGATCTTGCCGCAGATCAATGCCCTGATCCTTGCGGAACTCGTCGGCGATGTAGTCGATGAGCCGCTGATCCCAGTCGTCACCGCCCAGGAAGGTGTCGCCGTTGGTGGACTTAACCTCGAAGACCCCTTCGCCGATATCCAGGATGGAGATGTCAAAGGTGCCACCGCCCAGGTCGTAGACTGCGATCTGCTCGTCGACCTTCTTCTCCAGCCCATAGGCCAACGAGGACGCTGTGGGCTCGTTGATGATGCGCAGCACGTTCAAGCCGGCGATTTTGCCCGCGTCCTTGGTGGCTTGCCGCTGCGAGTCGTTGAAGTAGGCGGGGACGGTGATCACTGCCTCCACCACCGGCTCGCCTAGATAGGCCTCGGCGTCCCTCTTGAGCTTCTGCAGGATCATGGCCGAGATTTCCGGCGGCGAATACTCCTTGCCGCCCATGACCACCCAGGCGTCGCCGTTCTGCTTCTCGACGATCTCATAAGGCAGAAGCTCGCGTGCCTTCTGCACCTCCGGGTCGCTGAACTTGCGTCCCATGAGGCGCTTGATGGAGGAGATGGTGTTCTCGGGATTGGTGATGGCCTGGCGCTTGCCCACCTGCCCCACCATCCGCTCTTCGGTCTTGGGATTGACGGCCACCACGGAAGGGCAAAGCCGCCCGCCCTCGGCTGTAGGGATAACGACGGGCTCGCCGCCCTCCATCACAGCCATTACCGAGTTCGTTGTTCCTAAGTCTATACCGATTATCCTTGCCATTTTCTAAACTGCTCCTTGTGTGAAATGAACTAACCAGGATGCCAAACCTTGCATCTTGCGTCTATCTTGCTACTCTCACCATGCTGGGTCGCAGGACGCGCTCACCCATCCTGTACCCCTTTTGCACTTCGGCAATGATCTGCGCTTCCTCAAAGCCCTCTGCATCTTCGTACGTCACCGCCTGGTGCAGCAGCGGGTCAAAGGCCTCACCTTCTGTCTCAATGGCCTCCACCCCCTCCTGCTCCAGCAGCAGTTGCAGCTTGCGCTGGATGAGGGCCAGTCCTTCGACCCATGTTATGCCCCCGAGATTAGGGGGCAACGTCTCAAAAGCTCGCTCGAAATCATCGATGATGGGCAACAGGCGGGTGACCAGAGTGGCGTTAGCCAGCCTGGTGAACTCCGACTGCTCCTTATCAATGCGCTTCTTGTAGTTGGAGAACTGCGCTGCTGTGCGCCGCCACTGGTCGAGATACTCGTCTGCCTGCGCCTTGGCGGCATCCAACTCGGTTTGCAGCACCGTCAGCGGATCATCCACTGCCCCTGCTTCTTCTATTGCTTCTTCTAGCTCAGCCCTTTCTTCTGCCCCAGCCCTTTCTTCTGCCTTCTCTATTCTTGCTTCTATGGACACTTGTCCGTATACCTCCCTTCGTTATCTGCCATCTGCCATCGGCCATCTGCCATTTGCCATTTGCCATCATCCAACAGCCATCTCACCCGTACCATTCCTGAACCAAACCGCTCATCAAATCAGCCACGTAGCGTACGGTGGAGATAGTGCGGGAATAGGTCATGCGCAGCGGGCCCAACACACCCAACATGCCGGACACCTCTTCGATGCCGTAGCTCGAGAGCACCAGGCTGGCCTGGCTTAGCTCTTCCCAGCGCCCTTCGCCGCCGATGAGCACCTGCACACCTTGCCGCTCCCGCATTTCCTGCAAGATGGTGTCCAGCAAGGGCCGCTGCTCTAGGACTTGCACAACACGGCGCGCTTCCTCGCTATCGGCAAACTCTGGCTCACTCAGCAGATGGGTCAGCCCCTCACTGAAGATCCGATCGCTGGCGCGGCAGTCTATCTGACACATGGTGTCGGCCACCAACTGGCCCACCTGCATTGCCAACGCGGACACATGCGCCAGCCGGGTTTCTATCTCTTTGGCATCGGCCTGAGCCAGCACGTCGTTCAGGTGGTTGGAAAGTCGGCTGAGGGCCTCCTGCGAGAGCGGCTGCTCCATATGCAGTACCTGCTGCTTGACGGTGCCGCCCAGCAGAACCAGCACCAGGAGGACCACGTTATCGCGCACAGAAATCAGTTCCAGGTGCTTGAAGTGGCAACGGAGGGCCTTGGGCACAGTAGCAAGCGCCGCGCTGCGGGTAGTGTTGGCCAGCACCGCCGCTGCCAGATGCACCCATTGCTCCATCTCCAGCCGGGACTGGTGGAACTGGTGGCGGATCATGCGCTGGTCGGAAAGCGACAGCGGTGCCTCCGCCAGCAAGTGTTCTACAAAGAAACGATAGCCCTTCTCGGTGGGCACGCGGCCGGCCGATGTGTGCGGGTGGGTCAAGTAGCCCAACTTCTCCAGAACTGCCAGTTCGTTGCGCACAGTGGCCGGGCTGTAGCCTAAACCGTATCTCTTTACAAGGTGCTGGGAACCCACGGGCTGAGCGCCGGCGACGTATTCTCGTATCACCAGCCCCAGCACCGTGCGGCGCCTGCCGCCTAGTTGGTCACGCTCTGCCATCATTCACAACCGATCTGTCCTACCGCTCGTTCAGGTCTCATAACAACTCTGCCTGGGCTCGGTTTAGCACTCTAGCATCGAGAGTGCTAAAGCAACTGGCATATAATACCAGAAAGTGCTGATGCTGTCAAACGGGGAGGTTCGCCTGCGCGATGAGTGGACGAGCGGCGCGGGCTGCGGGAGAATCAGCTAGTACGCGCCACGGCCTGTGAGGCCCTGGAAGATGGTACGGATGAGGATCTTGACGTCGAGCCAGAGCGACCAGTTCTCAATGTACCAGAGATCGTACTTAGTGCGCTCGGCGATGGAGGTATCGCCCCGCAGCCCATTGACCTGGGCCCAGCCGGTCAGGCCCGCCTTTTCGCGATGGCGGTCCATATAGCGGGGGATGCTGCGACGGAACTGCTCCACGTACGTGGGCTGTTCCGGGCGGGGCCCAACCAGGCTCATGTCGCCCAGCAGGACGTTGATGAACTGAGGTAGCTCATCTACCGACAGCTTGCGGATAATCGCTCCCATACGGGTGCGGCGGGGATCGTTTTCCGTCGTCCAGGTGGCGCTGGCTTCCGCATCCTGGCGCATGGAGCGGAATTTGAGCATCGGGAAGGGATGGCCGTCCAGCCCGGTGCGGTCCTGGACGAAGAAGACCGGCCCCCTGGAATCGAGCTTGATCAGCAGGGCCGTGAGCATCATCAGGGGGGAGAGGAGGGTCAGAGCCGCGCCACCGATGACGACGTCCAAGATGCGCTTCAGCGTCAGCCGCCAGCCGCGCAGCGCCACGTCCCGCATGGTCAGCAAAGGCAACCCTCCGAGATCGCCGATGCTCACTTCCGAGGCCATGATCTGGAACAAGTCGGGGAAAACCCTGATACCTACTCTCTCCCGTTCACAGAGAGACACGATGTTGAGGATCTCCTCATGGCTCGCTTCTGGCAAGCCGATGATCACTTCTTTGATGTCGTGATCCTCGATGAGGCTGGGCAAGTCTCCCGTCTGGCCGAGCACCGGCGCTCCCATCACCACGCTGCCGACTTCCCCATTGACGAAGCCGGCCACCTCGTAGCCGAGGCGGGGAGACTGGCGAATCTTTTGCAGGATCAGCCGCCCCACATCACCGCCGCCGACGAGGAGCACCTTCCTCCTGCCTAGACCTTGCGCCAGCAGCATCCAACGCAAGGACGTGTGTATCAGCCTCCCCAAAGTCACCAGAATGATGGTCAGGATCAGAGCATAGACTATCATCAAACGGGGGTAGTCCACACGATCCTTGAGGAGGAAGGAAATGAGCGCAATGGCGGTGACGGTGCCCAGCAAGACGCTGCCGACGACGTTGTAGAACTCGTCCAGTTGCGAGAAGGGATGCCTTGAGTGGTATGATCTCCTGAGGAAGAACACCGTCACAATGGACAGCGTGTGCACGATCATCATGCCCACGTAGTTGTAGAACTCCAAAACGCCATCATGGGGGGTCAGCAGACGCAACCGGTAAGCCAGGCCAAAGGCCAGCCCGCTCATCAACAGGTCGCTGATGAGCAGCGTGATGCCGAACAGGACGTCCATCCGCCGCTTCAGCATGAGACTGTCTCCTGCACCTGCTGCCGGTGAAGGCGTGAGCGCAGCGCCCGGCCCCACATGTCCAGGCGGCAGCGCACGGCGATGCCGGCCAGAATCAGCCAGTGCAGCCAGAGGGATGTCTGGGCCGCGTAGTGCTTGCGATAGAAGATAACCATCGCCCTGTAGAACTCGTAGCGCGCTCTGTCGCTGTGCTTGCTGGCAGCCTCCTTGATGTGCAGAACCGTGACGGCCGGATTGTACCACACCCGCCAGCCATGCTGCTTGATGCGGTAAGCCCAGTCCAGGTCTTCGCCGTACATGAAGAAGGTTTCGTCCAGCAGCCCTGCCTGCTCGATCGCCTCACGCCGCACTATCATGAAGGCCCCAACGACGGAATCCACTTCGGCGAGTTGGTCTGGATCGAGGCAGGTGAGATTGTAGCGACCAAACCGCGGACTGTTGGGGAAGAGCTTGCTCAGGCCCGACATGCGGTAGAGCGAGACTTCCGGTGTGGGGAAGGAGCGGCGGCAGGCCAGATCAAGGCTGCCGTCCTGACGAACCAGCTTGGGCCCAGCGATACCGGCTTTGGGGTGGTTGTCCATGAAGGCGAGCATATCGGCCAACGCATTCGCAGGCAAGGCGGTATCGGGGTTCAGGAGCAGTGCATAGCGGGGGGAGTTGGGTGTTGGGTACTGGGGATTGGATATTGGATATTGGGGATTGGGGATTGGGTGTGCGAAGCCGAAGTGCCGCAGGCCCAGATTGTTGGCATAGGCGTAGCCGCCGTTGACGCCGCTTTCGATGAGGCGAACCTGGGGAAACTCTGCCCGCACCATGCCGGCACTATCGTCGGCGGAGCAGTTGTCCACCACGCAAACGCTGTGGCTGAAGTCGCCCTCGCTGGCGTAGACGGAGTTCAGACACTCCCGCAGCAGGTCACAGGTATTGTAGCTGACGATGACAATCCCCAGATCAAGCATCGCCCACCTGATGTTACCCTCCTGACCCAATTCAACCCAATGCCCACGACTCGAATAGACCGAACTGTACCACAGGCATTCTAACACAACCGAGCACTGGCGTCAAACACGAGTGGCCCTGCTTGCCAGTCTCAGGAGCTCCAGCCTCCAGCCTCCAACCTCCAACCTCTAATCCCCAATACCCAATATCCTCTTCCCCTTGCGCACGTAGTTGGCCGGATTGCCGTATTTCCTTGCAAAGGCCCGCGCCTTCCGCTTGAACTGATTCCCCGGCTTGCGCTTCTGCGAATACTCCAG
>DFBV01000058.1:0-3045 GCA_002366755.1 Anaerolineales bacterium UBA3071 | reverse complement strand
CGGATCATGTTCACCGTGTCCATGACTTCTTCCTTGGTCTCCGTGGGGATGCCCAGCATGTAGTTGGCCCAGATCACCAGCCCATGCTGGCGGCAGATCTCGGCCGCACGGAAGCTATGCTCCACCTTCGTGCCCTTGCGCAGGAAGTTGAGCACCCGCTGGTTGCCGCTCTCGAAGCCAATGAAGTAGCCCTTGAGCCCGGCGTCGGCCATGGTCGCCACCATGTCGCGATGGCGGGCGATGAGGTCCGCTCGGCTCTGGCAGAAAAAAGGCTGCGTGAACCCTTCGGCCTTGTACAGGCGGCAGAACTCCGTCACCCAGGCGCGATCTTCAGTCAGGCAATCATCGTGGAACATGAAGGAGGCGAAGTGATACCTGTCCCGCAACTCATTCAACTCGCGGATNNGCGGGGGCTGGCGCGGCGCACCCCCTTGCCGAAGATCATATCCTCGCCCGGCTTGCAGAAGGAGCAGTTGTAGATGCAGCCCCGTCCGGCGATGATGGTCAGGAAGGGGGGCGGCAGCTCCTTGGCGAAGGGAACTTCGGGCGAATCGAGGGCATAGCCGAACTTGCGCCACTCGTTGAGGAAGAGGCTTCGGTCAGGGAAGGAGATGGTGTCCAGGTCGGGCTGCTCGCCCCAGAGCACCTTCTCCTGCGGCGGGTTGCCTTCGGCGATGGCCTGCAGCAGCCTGGGGAAGGTGACCTCTCCCTCGCGGGTGACCAGGTAGTCCACGTGCGGTAGCCGCAAGCTGTCCTCCAGCGCCAGTGTCACGTGCGGCCCGCCGACGACGGTGATCGTCTCCGGCTTCACCTCCTCGATGATCTCCAGCGCCTGCCGGACCGGGTTGTAGTCCACACTCATCATCGTCAGACCCACCACGTCCGGGGCGCGCTGCCTGAACTCCTCCCGGAAGTGATCCCAGCTCTTCAGCGCTCGCAGGTCGATCAGATCCACGTCGAAGCCCTGAGCCTTGGCCGCCGCGCTGAGGTAGGCCAGCCCGTGGCTGATCCAGCCCGCGTCCATCCCTTGGCTGAGGCAATCGAACCCCCGGCCGGCAATGCCGGGGTAGATGAGGGTGGTTTTCATATCCTGATACTCGTCCCCTCGTTACTCATTCACTCGTTGACTTCCCGCGCCGGTGCATTACCATGCGAAGCGAACAGCGATGGCTTCCACCAGGCCCACTCGGTGCAATTGGCGCAGGGATGAACGTCGTCCAGTTCGCCGCTAACGTGCAAACGGCGCAGTTCCTGCATCTCCGGTCCGTTCCACCCCTTCATCACGCCATCCCGCACGTGGCCCAGCGGACGGTCGAGGTTGAAATCCCGGTCGCACATCGTAATCGAACCGTCCCAGTAGATGTGCGCGTGGTACCAGAGATTGGGGCAGGGCCAGCGCTCGGCCGGCAGCTTGACCTCGTCGGCCTGCAGCTTGCTGATCTCCTCGATCTGCCCGCCCCAGGTGTCGAGGGCTTTGAGCTGGATACGATCCACGCCGGGCAGCGACCAGTTGCGCTGGAACTCATCCCACTCCGGCAGCGTCTGCTTCATCTCGATGACCTGCAGGTTGACCCAGGTGCGGTAACCACCCTCCTGCTTCATCTCCAGGAAGCGGCGGATGTTGCCTGTGGTACGCTCGAAATCGGCGTTGCGGCGGATGGCCTCGTAGGTCTCCGGCCGCAGACCATCGAGGCAGAGGAAGATGACGTCCAGTCCCGCCTCCAAAACGCGCCGCGCTGTGTCTTCGTCCAGCAGTGTGGCGTTGGTGCTGATGGAGCAGCGCAGCCCTTGCTCAGCGCAATAGCGGATCATGTCCACGATCCGGGGATGGAGCAGCGGCTCGCCCCAGATGTGCAGCGTGGTGGTCTCCACATGCGGGGCCATCTCGTCCGCGATGCGGGTGAACAGGCCGAAGTCCATATACCCCCTGGGCCGCTGGAGCTGGCCCCGCCCCTGTGGGCACATGATGCAGCGCAGGTTGCAGACGTTGGTGGATTCGATGTACATACGGTCGGGATAGGGCACCCGGCGGGTCTGCCCCGTCTCGTAGGCCAGCCACTTGAGCGGCCCCATCGCCTTGCGCCGGTAGTAGCGCAGCTTGAGTTGCGCCTTCTGTTGCCGGGTCATTGTGCGGGGGTCTAACCCCATATTGCAGCATCTCCTGTGGTCTTCAAACGGCGGAAGCGGTGGAACAACCCCACCTTGGTCAGCGCTCGGCCTGCTAGCCGTAGCACCGTCCAACGGGAGAAACGCCATAGCATCGCCCCCAGCCGCTGGCCGAACGCCCTGGAGTACACCCGCTGGGCCTTCGCTTCCAGGAAGCGCTGGCGGGCCTCCAGCACAAGCTGGCTGAGCCGTTCGTCGCTGACCTGCGACACGTTCAGGAAGGGAGCGATCTCCGCCGCGTAGCTGTTGTAGTAGTAGGCCTGCGTGAAATCGGCGTTGTACTCGGTGCCGGGCCGCTGGCGCGCCAGTTCATCCCACAACCGGGTGCCGGGGAACGGCGTGGCGATGGAGAACATGGCCTCTGTCAGCGGCAGGCTGGCGGCGAACTCGATGGTCTGCCGCATCGTCTCCTCGTTGTCGCCCGGCAGGCCGAGCATGAAATACCCCTTGGCCGCGATGCCCGCGGCCTCTGTCCAGGCCACCGCCTGTTCCACCTGATCCAGCTTGATGTGCTTGGCCGTGGCCGCCAGGATCTCTGGATTACCAGATTCTATCCCATAATGGATTTCTCGGCAACCGGCGCGGTGCATCTTTTCCAGGATCGTTGGTTTCACCCGATCCACGCGGGCCAGGCACTGCCAGCGGATGTCCAGCCCCTCTTCCAGGAAAGCGTCCATGAGCGCGTCCAGCCGCCGCACGTTGATGGTGAAGAGGTCGTCAATGAAGTAGAAGTGGTGCACGCCGTAGTGGTCGATGAGTTGCTTCAGCTCGCCCACGATGTTGGCCGGGCTGCGCTGCCGGTAGGTGCGCCCCATGATGCCCTTGAAGCAGAAGGAGCAGTCGTATGGGCAGCCGCGGCTGGACAGCAGGGTCAGCATC
>DFBV01000106.1:5936-6132 GCA_002366755.1 Anaerolineales bacterium UBA3071 | reverse complement strand
GGCGGAGCAGGCCGAAGGGCTCTACCGTGAGCTGCGGATGCAAGGTTACACCGTCCTGTACGACGACCGGAAGAGCAGCGCAGGGGTGAAGTTCAACGACGCTGACCTCATCGGCCTGCCGCTGCGGGTGACGGTCAGTTCCCGCTCGCTCAAGCAGGGGGGCGTGGAAGTCAAGTGGCGGACTCAGCATGAACGG
>DFBV01000106.1:3145-5798 GCA_002366755.1 Anaerolineales bacterium UBA3071 | reverse complement strand
TCTTCGACGCTGACCTGGTGGTCTTCGACAAGGACGGCACGCTGACGGACTTCGAGTCCACGTGGGGTCGCCTGACCGTGGCCTGGGTGGAGCGGCTGGCCGCGGATGCAGGCGACGAGGGGTTGTGTCTGGAGCTCTTCCGGTCGTTGGGATACGACCCACAGCGGCAGCGCACACTGCCGCAGAGCCCGTTAGTCAGCGCCCGCGAAGAGCAACTTCAAACCGTCGCCGCTGCTGTCCTCTACCGTCACGGCGTCCCCTGGCCTGAAGCCGAGCAGCGTGCCCAAGCGGCCTTTGAGCGCACGCTCGCTGACCTGCCACCGACCAGCTTGGTTCGCGCCACGGGTGATGTGGCCGGGCTGCTGAAGCGGCTGCGAGGCTCTGGCGTGCGTGTGGCCGTGGTTACCACCGATCAGCGGGAAGGGACTGAGGAGATCCTGCGCATCATGGGGATGACTCACCTGGTAGATCACCTGGTCTGCGGCGATGATGGATTTGACTGGAAGCCCGCCCCCGACATGTTGCTGGCCGCCTGTGAGCGACTAGGCGTGGAACCCGCCCGCACGGCCGTCGTGGGCGATACGGTAGCCGATCTGACGATGGCCCGGCAGGCCGGCGCGGGGCTCAGCGCAGCCGTGCTCACCGGCATGGGCGACCGGCGGCTGCTTGCCACGCACGCGGACGTTGTCCTGCACTCCATTGACGAGATAGGCATAGAATCTTGCCAAATCGGCACATCTGGGGTATCATAGGTTATCTCGACCGACGAGACAACTCACGGAAGGCTATGCTATTCGTCGGGTCAATCGAGCTCACATCCAGGAGCAACTTCTCCAACGCCTCGACCAGGGAGAGAACTTTGAAGATCTCCGTCGAGAACTGGGGCTTTCCCACAGTCGGAACTACCTTCCCGAGTTGTGCCATCGCCACCGCCAGGGAGGTTCCTGTTGGGAAACACCCGTTGACCGTCGCCACAGTCCCCCCTACAAGGCGACGCCCGGGCATCAAGCCTGGCTGCGGAAGCAGAAACGAGAGAACCCGTCCCTCGCACAGCAGGAACTGGCCAGGCTCTCCGAAGAGAAGTTCCAAGTATCCATTGGCTCGCTTGCTGTTGTTCCCCCGGTTCGACATGGTCCGTCCCTACCATCTGCGCTGGATCCGCCCCCTGGGACTGGGACGCGTCGCCGGTGGTCGCCTTACCTTGAGCTACTCCACCTACGACTCTGGCCTGGAGAAAGGCAACCTGATCACCTGCCTGCGGATGGCAGGTGAGAATGCCCAGCGGGCTGCTTTCACGCAGCAGAGGGAAACAGAAACACATCACTTTGTCCAACCGTCTGAGGAGGAGCAACGTGAGCAAATCACCACTTAGAACCATGGGCCAACAGTTTGGACGCCGTTCCTGGGCCGAGCCCTGGAAGATCAAGATGGTCGAGCCCATCCACATGATCAGTCGGGAGCAGCGAGCGGAAGCGCTGAAAGAGGCGGGCTACAATACCTTCCTGCTGCGCTCTGCCGACGCCTACATTGACCTGCTCACCGACAGCGGCACCAGCGCCATGAGCGATCGGCAGTGGGCCGGCATGATGATGGGCGACGAGGCTTATGCCGGCAGCAGGAACTTCTACCACCTGGAAGAGGCGGTGCAGACCTACTACGGCTACCGCTATGTGGTGCCCACCCACCAGGGCCGCGGCGCCGAGCACCTGATCAGCCAGACGGTGATCAAGCCCGGCCAGCATGTGCCCGGCAACATGTACTTCACCACCACACGCCTACACCAGGAACTGGCTGGCGGCACCTTTGTGGACGTGATCATAGACGAGGCCCATGATCCCAGCAGCACGCACCCCTTCAAAGGCGACATAGACCTGGACAAGCTGCGGTCCCTGATCAGGCGAGTGGGAGCCGAGAACATCGCCTATGTCAGCCTGGCGGGCACGGTGAACATGGCCGGAGGCCAGCCGGTGAGCATGGCCAACGTGCGGGCACTGCGGGCGCTGTGCGATGACCACGGCATTTCCATCTACCTGGACGCCACCCGCATGGTCGAGAACGGTTTCTTCATCCAGCAACGAGAGAAGGGCTACGCCGATCAGCCCATCGCTGCCATCCTCAAGGAATTCTGCAGCTACACCGACGGTGCCTGGATGAGCGCTAAGAAGGACCACCTGGTCAACATCGGTGGCTGGCTGGCCGTCAACGACTACGACCTGTTCGATGCGCTTCGCAACATGGTTGTGGTCTACGAGGGTCTCCACACCTACGGCGGCATGGCAGGGCGTGACATGGAAGCCTTGGCCATCGGCATTGTCGAAGCGGTACAGGATGACCACGTGCGGGCCCGCGTGGGCCAGGTGCTCTATCTGGGCGACCTGCTGCTCGATTGGGGCATCCCCATCGTGCAACCTGTGGGCGGACACGCCATTTTCTTGGACGCCAAGGCGTTTTACCCTCACATCCCCCAGGATCAGTTCCCGGCCCAGACCCTGACCGCGCAGCTCTACCTGGATTCGGGGGTTCGTGGCATGGAGAGGGGCATCGTCAGCGCCGGCCGCGACCCCGAGACCGGCGATCATCGTTATCCGGCCCTGGAATTGACCCGCCTGGCCATCCCCCGCCGGGTCTACACGCAGGCGCACATGGACGTGGT
>DFBV01000106.1:0-3091 GCA_002366755.1 Anaerolineales bacterium UBA3071 | reverse complement strand
TTCTTCCAGGCACGTTTTGAAGCCGTTGCGTCCGAGGAGTAGTGCGCACGGATCCTAGCAGACATGCTGAAGTCACGCTGAGAGAGATTAGCGTGGAGACGCTGTGGTCGGGGAGTGAAACGCTAGAACTCCCTGACACCTGGCCTACCTGATGATGACCGTGAGATTGTGATTGTCGATCATGGGAATCACCAAACAGCAAGCCCTCCGCTTCATCCTAGCCCATCAGGGCCTGTGGCCGCCATACGGGTTGGAGGGCAAGGCTGGCGTACTGGGCTACATACATCGGGTGGGCTGCATCCAGTTCGATCCCCTGAACATAGTTGGCTCCCATATGGCGACCGATTCGTAGCCCGGACGGAAACATGAAAACCCAGGATATCCTCAAGGAACTGGAATTCAACAATGGGACTTTCCCACGCAAGGCTGTCGAGCAAGCCATTGCCGCCAAGAAGCAGATCATCCCTGAACTCCTGAGTATCGTCAAAGAAGCAACCCAGAACGCACAGGAGTTGGTGTACCAGGAAAGCTACATAGCTCATATCTATGCCATGTATCTGCTGGCCCAGTTTCGGGAGAGACGCGCCTATCCGCTGATTGTTGACTTCTTCTCAATTCCTGGTGAGATCACGTTGGACCTGACCGGGGACGTGGTCACAGAGGACCTGGGCCGCATTCTGGCCTCCGTATCTCATGGCGACACGAGCTTGATGGAGGAATTGGTAGAGAACGAGAACGCCAATGAGTACGTTCGAAATGCGGCGTTGATAGGGATGCTGATTTTGGTGGCCCGCGGAGAGAAATCCCGCCAAGAGGTCATGGCCTATTATCAAAGCCTGTTTCGAGGAAAGCTGGAGAGAAAGCCCTCGCACGCTTGGGGCGGCCTGGTGAGCTGCTGCACTGATCTGTACCCCGAGGAAGTGTTGGAGGACATCGAGCAAGCCTATGAGGATGACTTGGTTGAGGAGATGTTTATTGGCTTTAGCCGGGTCAAAGAACACCTCGCACGTGGCAAGAGATGGGTACTGCACAATGTGGAGGGAAACAGAAGGCGCACATTCATTGGAGATACAGTCAAGGAGATGGAATGGTGGGCTTGCTTTCGCGCTCCTGAACCACGCCGGACGGTGAAGGTGAGAACGAAGAAGCAGACGAAAGTGGGGCGCAACGACCCCTGTCCTTGTGGAAGCGGTAAGAAGTACAAGAGATGCTGTGGTTCAAAGCACCGATAATCAATCATGACTCCCCTGAAAAAAGGTCATTCAGCCACGGAGACACAGAGTACACAGAGGAAAAAGCAAGGTGCGCCTCAAAGTTGTTCAGCAGCAAACGCAAAGAACATTGTTAAGAATCCCCGTGCCCTCTGTGCCTCAGTGGCGAGTCTGGCAGCTCTTTCAGTGGAGTCAATCATCATCAAACATTGATCGCCAGCATCCTCCACAAGTATGTTTCCGGTCGTTTGGTTGAACGCCATGAAAGCGCATAGCGCCAAGCAGATGGGCTATTCATTCGGGTCTGGCCAGAATGACTTGGAGGAGTCTTGTCCGGCCGTCGGCCCTGCTGCGCAGCTTTGACATCTGGCACATCACCAACGCTGCCCGCGCTTACGATAACCACGTCTCCTCATTGATTTGGGTGCATTCAGAATGGGTTGGTAGGGGCGGGTCTTGCACCCGCCCAGGGCGACCGCAAGGGATCGCCCCTACAACAGGATTTGAATGCACCCCATTCTTGACCATCGAACACCTGTCAGCGCAAGTCAGCAAAGACAGTTTGCACGGTGAAATCGAGGCTGGCCCTGCGGCAGGGAGAGAGGCAAGGTGAAGCTCAGAGGTGCTGGCAAGCCCACCCTCTGGGCAGCCGAAGATTCTGATGTGACCATCAGCGGTCTTGGCAGCGTGGAGTATTATGGCACGTCCACGGTCAAGAAGAGCGTCTCAGGCCTTGGGAATGTAACCAGCCTGGGCAATCCCTTTTGACAAGAAACGGAAGTGGGTGTATGCTCTTGGTAAACACACAAAGGAAACTATAGTTAGCGCGGGCGCTGAGCGCCCGCGCCGTCAGGCAGATTCTGAGCTACGAGAGGATGGACTTCGAGTTGTACCACGATGAGTCGAAGGAAGACGGGTAGTGGCATGGGATTCTCTTGGTGCCTGTCTCAGAGAAAGACAATCTGATAGACTACCTGTGCGGCGTGCGGAAGAACGCCGGGTATGACTATCCAATCGGGATCAAGAAAGTCAAGAAACCAGGCAAGATCTTCACTTGTGCTGAGGCTTGGGTTCAGATTGGTGTACTATCTCTGATGTCCTTGCACAAAGGGCCGCCACCTGGGGTGTTCCTTGGCCGACGTGTCAGGAGGCGGAAGCAGTACACCCAGTTCAGGGACATAGTGGGCTGCAAGCTGATCGTCTTCAGGGAGGTTGACGATCACGCCAAGATGAGTGACTGTCTGGACTATGCTGGCAGAGTTGAGACTACATTCAGGATCGGACTCAAGGGCGGGTTGCACTACCTTGGCAGTGAAGAGCATTCTATACATATCGAAAGGATGCACTTTGACGGATACAAGCACTACCACAGGCAAGTGGATTGCGATAGGATTGTGAATCGCTTGAAAGGACTGCGTCAGTACTGCTCAATCACAGATCGTCCTGATCTCATTGATGACCGCACCAGTGATCACACTCGTGCCGGTTGTCAGGAGTATGGTGATTGTCAACTACTTCAGTTGACTGATCTCCTGGTGGGTAGCTTCCGAACAGTGCTGATGGGACCGACCAGGGAAGTCCACACCCAACTTGCACGTCCTGTGAAACAAATCATAGATCGATATCGTCGGGGCTATGCTCGGATGCAGAACAGCCGATGGCGCGCTTCCTTTTGCATGAGCCAGTGCTACTTGGAGTCAGGGCAGTGGCGTTTCGAGACAATGAGGTGTCAGCCAGATGCCAGTCGTCTCCAGATGTCTTTGCCTGTTTCTGGATCGTGGTCTTGCGGAGGGAGAATCTGCCTTCCAAGTCGCAGACCTGTCAGCGACTTGCTGAAAGAAGGATACAGTAGAAAACACCCAAAAACATTGAAAGGAGAA
>DFBV01000036.1:3938-5676 GCA_002366755.1 Anaerolineales bacterium UBA3071 | reverse complement strand
ACGTAAGGCAGGGTAGCGTTGGACAAGGCATAGGTCGAGGTGCGTGGCACGGCCCCCGGCATGTTGGTCACACAGTAGTGGATCACGCCATCGACCACATAGACCGGATCGCTGTGAGATGTAGGATGCGAAGTCTCTATGCAGCCACCCTGATCAATGGCCACATCTACCACCACGCAGCCCGGCTTCATCGCACTGATCATCTCTCGTGTCACTAAACGTGGAGCCTTGGCTCCGGCGATTAGCACCGCGCCAACCACTACATCAGCGATTCGCACCGTTTCGGCGATGTTGAGAGGGTTGGAACTCAAGGTGGACAGGTTGCCGTGCAAAACCTCGCTCAGGTAGCGCAACCGCCCGATGTTGATGTCAACGATGGTCACGTGAGCCCCCATCCCCAGGGCAATCTGTGCGGCACTGGTACCCACCGTTCCACCACCGATGATAGCCACATCTGAGGGCCTCACACCGGGCACTCCCCCCAGTAGCTTCCCACGCCCGCCATTCATCCTCTCCAGATAGTGAGCAGCTACTTGCACGGCCATTCGACCAGCTACTTCACTCATGGGTGTGAGCAGCGGCAGATAGCGATTGGGTAGCTCGACCGTCTCATAGGCAATGCCGGTGACCTCGCGTCTCAACAGTTCGTGAGTCAGCTCCTGACAGGCTGCCAGATGCAGATAGGTGAATAATAGGAGCCCGGGTCGCAGGAAATCGTACTCCTGAGGCAGCGGCTCTTTGACTTTCAGCACCATCTCTGCCCCGTTGAAGACCTCGGACGGAGAGCCGACCAGCGTCGCGCCGACCCGCTCGTACTCGGCGTCGGAGAAGCCGCTGTCCTCCCCGGCCCCGGTTTCCACCAGGACCCGGTGACCAGCTTCGACCAACATATGCGCGCCACCGGGGGTGAGCGAAACTCGATACTCGTTGTCCTTGATTTCCTTTGGTACGCCGATGATCATCTTCGATCCTCCAGGTTTTTGTGTATTATGTCACACCCTGACTCGCACCTTCAGACCCAACAGGTCACCAACGGGGATGCCCCCGTGGCCCCCGTCATGGGTCGTCAAGGCTGGTGATGCTCCATTGATCCACGTGTTCCCGGTACAAGAGCCGGAAACGCCCATTACCGTCGACACGCACGACAAAGCACGGTCCTTCCGGCGTGCGCCAGGCTCGCTCCACCGCCTCAATCACCCGCCGCTCCCCCTGCCAGGTGAACGCCCTTGGCTCCTGGGCGTATGTGTAGCCGGAGTAGCACTCGACGGTGAGGGCTGTATTGTCGTTCTCGCCTTCCATCCTCCCTCCCTTCAGACCAAGCAACCTGGCTTGCCGCCGCGCAACGGCTCACGGCGTCGGGCTGAAATCCACGGCCGACGAATCGCCAACGTTGAATCGGCGGAAACGTCCCCGCACCAGCGCATCCTTGCCCACTAGCGACTGGTCAAGCATGGCATCCTCAATGGTTGCTCCGGCGTCAATGATGGAATCACGGACAATGGAGCACCGCACCTTGGCACCTTCGCCGATGGTCACATAGGGGCCGATGACCGAGTCCCGTACCCGCGCCATGGACGCGATGTGGACCGGAGAGATGATCACCGAGTTGACCGTCTGCGCCTCCCCACCGTTGTCGTGACCGTGCTCCAGCAGGTAGCGGTTGGTGTGCAACACTGCCTCTGGCGTGCCGCAGTCCTCCCACACCTCCACCGTCCAGGCGTTGAAGCGCTGCCCCCGA
>DFBV01000036.1:0-3896 GCA_002366755.1 Anaerolineales bacterium UBA3071 | reverse complement strand
CTCGTCAATCGCTGAGAAGAGCGCAGGCCCATCCTTGACGTAGTAGAGGCCGATGACTGCCAGGTTGGAGACGGGCTTGGCCGGCTTCTCCTCGAAGCGGGTGATGAATCCCTCATCACCCAGGGTGACCACGCCGAANNTCCACCTCCTTGCAGTAGATCACACCGTCGGTCGGCAGGTCGCGCAGTGGGACCAGGTCCGCCTCGAAGAGGGTATCCACGAAGAGGATGAGCACATCGCCATCGACGTGTTCGCGCGCCAGCCGAATGGCATGAGCCTGGCCCAGGAGCTCTTTCTGCTCCACGTAGTGGGCGGGGAAATCGTAGTTCGCCGTGACGTACTCCTCGATCTGCTCGCCCAAATAGCCGACGATGAAGATGATCTCTTGGATGTCCAGACCCTGCAGCTTGTCCAGCACGTGGCCCAGTACAGGCTTTCCGGCTACGTTGAGCAGCGGCTTGGGCTTGGAGTAAGTGTGCGGCCTGAGCCGCTTGCCAAACCCCGCCAGGGGAATGATGATTTTCATAGTTCTGGTCTCCTCGTATGCCAATCGGTCGCTTGCTCGTAGGCGTGAGCGGCGCGCAGCACCACCTCTTCGCCAAAGGCCGGACCCATGATCTGCAAACCGATGGGCAGCCCTGCCTCGTCGAAACCACAGGGGATGGACAGGCCGCAGATGCCGGCCAGGTTCACGCTGAGGGTGAAGATGTCCGAGAGGTACATCTGCAGCGGATCCTCCACCTTCTCGCCAATCCGAAAGGCGGTCGTCGGCGCCGTGGGAGCAGCGATGACATCCACCTGCTCAAACGCTTCATCGAAATCTCTCTTGATCAGCGTGCGCACCTGCCGCGCTCTGAGGTAGTAGGCGTCATAGTAGCCCGCCGAGAGGGCATAGGTGCCCAGCATGATGCGTCGCTTGACCTCGGCACCGAAGCCGAACTGGCGCGTGCGGCGGTAGGCGTCGTCCAGGTCAACGGCGTCGGGCACCCGATAGCCGTACTTCACGCCATCGTAACGGGCCAGATTGGCCGAGGCCTCGGCAGGGGCGATAAGATAGTAAACGGGCAGCGCGTACTCAGTGTGCAGCAGCGACAGCTCGATGATCTCGGCTCCCAGCGCGGCCAACTGCTCAATAGCCGCCTGCACCGCCTGCTCCACCTCCGGCTGCATCCCCTCGACGAAATACTCCTGGGGCACGCCCACGCGGAGGCCCTGCAGGAGATCAGACCCGAAGGGTCTTGAAGACCCTTCGGGTCTCAAAGGGGCTCGGTAGTCCGGCACGGCGACGTTAACGCTCGTCGAATCCCGCCAGTCGTAGCCCGCAATCGCTCCCAGCAGCAGCGCAGCGTCGGTCACGTCCTTGCCCAGGGTACCGATCTGATCGAGAGACGAGGCAAAGGCCACCAACCCGTAGCGGCTGACCCGCCCGTAGGTCGGCTTGATGCCCACCAACCCGCACAGGCTCGCCGGCTGGCGCACGCTGCCGCCCGTATCGCTGCCCAACGCACCCAGGCACTCACCGGCGGCCACAGAGGCCGCGCTGCCACCGCTGGAACCACCAGGCACCCGCGTCAGGTCCCAGGGATTGTGGGTGGTGAAGTAGGCCGAGTTCTCCGTCGAGGAGCCCATGGCGAACTCGTCGGTGTTGGTCTTGCCCAGGAACACCGCCTGTGCCGCCCGCAGCTTCTCGATCACTGTGGCCTCGAAGGGCGGGATGAAGTTCTCCAGGATGTGCGAGCCACAGGTCGTGGGAACGCCTTGCACGCAGATGACATCCTTGATGGCCAAGGGGATGCCGATCAGGGGATGCAGTTCGTGGAGCCGACCTTCCCTGCGCGCCTCGGCGATGGCTTCATCAGCCTTCTGAGCGTCGTCCAACGCCGCTTCAGGCATCAGGCAGAGGTACGCTTTCACCTGATTGTCCACGGCCAGGATGCGGTCAAGGACGGCCTGGGTCAGCTCGGCAGAGGAGGTCTCCCCCCGCAGGAGCAACCGATGCGCTTCGTGGATGGTCAGCTCGTGCAACTTCATCTGCGCACCGTTTCACTCCAGGATGGCTCGCACGCGGAAGCAACCCGCAGATGCATCGGGGGCATTGGCCAGAGCGTCTTCAGGGGAAAGAGAGGGCCTCACCTCATCCTTGCGCATGATGTTGCGCAACGGCAGCACGGTGGCCGTGGGCGGGACATCAGAGGTGTCTGGTTGCTGCAGCGAAGCGAAATGACCAAGGATGGTCGAAAGCTGGTCTCGGAAACGCTCCTTTTCCTCTGCGGTGAGCTCCAGCCTCGCCAGATCAGCGATGTGCTCCACCTCGTTCAGGGTCAAAGCCATTCCGGAAATCCTCTTGGCAAGATGTTGGAGCCAGATTATAACACCTTCATGCAGGTAAAGCAAAACGCTGAGGGCTCTCGGAGGTTGCGTTCGGGGCACCGCTGGTCAGTGGCGGTCTCGTCGCTTCTATGGTACAATACGGATGGATCTCCGTTTACCGTCGTCGGATGTTGGCTCAGCGGTTGGCAAGGACAAGGAGGGGAAATGGCTTCTTTCAGCGCCTGGCTTCTGTTGCAGTGGCTGGCCTACGTGATCATTGGCGTGGGGGTGCTCGGCGCTGTGCTGCCAGTTATGCCGGGGCCGCTGCTCATCTGGCTGGGCGCGTTGCTCTGGGCGTGGGCCGATCGCTTTCAGTGCATCGGTTGGCCAACACTGATCATCCTGGGACTGCTGATGATCGCTGCCGGTGGATCAGAGATATGGATGAGTGCACTCGGGGCGCGTCGGGGTGGGGCATCGTGGCAAGCACTGCTGGCAGGGGTTGCCTTGGGCATCGCCGGCCTGGTCTTCTCCTCACTGCCAGGTGGCATCACCGGCGTGCTGGCAGGCATACTGATCGTGGAAGCCCGGCGATCCGGCGGGCTGCGGCCCGCGCTCAAGAGCGGTGGAAGCTTCCTCTTGGGCTACCTCCTTTCCGCTGTGGTGCAGCTCTCCCTCTCCCTGATCATGGTGGCCATCTTTGCCTGGCAGGCGATGGGAAAGCCCTGAGACGAGACAAGGGGACTGCCTCCGCGTCGAAGCGGCTGGCTGCCCCCTTGGACTGCAGGGCTGGCGGTGAACTGCCAAGCTCACCGCTCAGAGCAAGCCCACCTTCACTCCCAGCTTGGCCCTCTCCTCTGATCGCCAGGCCGCCACTGAGCTTCCAGCACCATATCCTCATCCCCAACGACCCGGAAGCTGCGGGTCGGCTCGCCGTGCAGACTCGGCGGCAACGCCGGCGACTGGAACGGCGAGAACCACGGCGATGCATTGCTCCCACTCGGAGTGACCACGATCACCGGCGGCTGCGCACGCTCTCGATACCGCCGTCGCTCCTCCATCATCCCACGCTCCTGCACCCGCCGCGTCACCCCCACGACCAGCAGGCTCGTCGGTATGCTCGCCGCCACCCCGAAGATCACCCCGATCACCACCGCCATGGCGTCCGTGCTCATCCGCTGACCCACGATCACCGCCAACACCGCCACGAACACCAACCCCACCGCTGCCAATACCCGCTTGGCCGTCATCGCACACCTCCCCTGTATCAGGTACTAGTGACCAGTAACCCCGATGCCCGATCCCCGATCACTGACCTCTGACCTGCCAGCTATCCTCTTGACCCCTTCTTGAAGGAGAGAGCCCCGAAACGGAAGGTTGAGAGTTGAAAAGCCTAGAATGGACTTCCGTCGTCCATCCTCCGTCTTCTCCCTTCCATTGTCCATCTTCCATCCGCCAGTATCCAATATCCATTCTCTGATCTCCCTCTCCTCCACCCACGCCGCCTGAAACCGCACGACCTGCCCCTTGTTCACCAGCAGGAAGTCTCCTCGCCCCAACAACTTCTCCGCTCCCGTCCCCCTCAT